>JBAWXP010000027.1:0-10302 GCA_037143995.1 Actinomycetota bacterium | reverse complement strand
CCGCGGAATAAGTGACATAAGTAAGCGCGGGTGTAGTTCTTGCAGGTATAGCAATCACATTTGTCATCGATGGGATTAAAATCGCGTACGTATGGTGCGTTAGAGACATTGAAGCGCCCTGTCATTGTGTAGACGGCGCTGGTGCGTGCGATGCGAGATGCAAGAACGCAATCAAAGGTATCCACGCCATTTTCAACTCCGACAAAGAGATCTTCAGGAGCACCGATGCCAAGTAAGTGCTTAGGCTTTTCTTGAGGCAGAGTTGAATTAACCCATCCCACAATGGTTCCGAGAGAATCTTTATCGAGCGCTCCACCGATACCGAAGCCATCGAATTCAATACCAGATGAGCTCATGCCACCAAGATCAGTTGCAGCTTTCTTACGCAGATCTTCATATTGTGCACCTTGAATAACTCCGAAGAGCGCTTGATATGGCTTTCCAACTCGTGAATCAGTCAACTTCTTATGTTCATCAAGGCAACGAATAGCCCAGTCATAGGTGCGCGATAGGGCTAGCTCTTGATATGGACGGGTGTTATGCAAGGTTGTGCACTCGTCGAATGCAAACATGATGTCGGCACCTAATTGGTGCTGAATCTGCATTGAGATTTCAGAGGTAAACCTGTGCATCGATCCGTCTAGGTGGCTCTTAAATGTGACTCCCTCATCATCGACATGTGCCAGGCGCTCTTTATTCTTTGCAATCACTTGATCTGAGCGGAAAGTCTGAGCATCCATGGCTAAAACTTTCTTAAACCCAACTCCAAGTGAAAGCACTTGAAATCCACCGCTATCGGTAAAAGTTGGCTTATCCCAATTCATAAATGCGCCAAGGCCACCTGCTTCATCGAGAACGCTTGGACCAGGCTGTAAATAGAGGTGGTAAGCATTCGCTAAGAGTGCCTGCGCTCCAAGTTCCTCCATCGCTTCAGGAAGAACAGTCTTCACATTCGCCTTTGTGCCGACAGGAATGAATGCTGGCGTTTGGATCTGACCATGGGGAGTTGAAATGACTCCGGCGCGAGCTAATCCTGTTTCTGCGGCATGGGTAATCTCATAGGAGAAGCCGTTACCTGTAGCTGCCGAAACCATGTTGCTTATTGTGTCAGAGTAATAGACTGAGCAAATGCCTCAATTTAAACTCAAAGATGGTCGCGAACTCGAAATTCTTGATAACGGAATCAACGCTGAATCCGCAATCATCTTTCACCATGGAACACCAGGACATGCAAATACTTGGGGCGATTGGCTAGATGCTGCAGCTACTGCAGGGATCCGAGCGATTTCGTATTCACGTGCAGGCTATGGCACCAGTGATCGCCATCCAGGTCGTAGCGTCATCAGCATCAATAACGATATTGCACAGGTACTTGATTCAAAAAACATTATCAAGTTTGTCTCGATTGGTTGGTCTGGTGGCGGACCGCATTCTCTTGCAACTACCTGCGAACCACGCAACGTTGGTGCCATCTCTCTTGCTGGCGTAGGCGCCTTTGGTGTTGACGATTTAGATTTCCTTGAAGGTATGGGCCCTGAAAATCACGATGAATTTGGTGCAGCCCTTAAAGGCGAAGCAGTGATCGATAAGTGGATGAATGACAATGCTGATCCGATGAAATCAGTGACAGGTAGCGACATCATCGAGGCATTTGGTGGCCTTATCGGAGATGCAGATAAAGCTGCTCTCAATGCAGGTGGCGCAGATCAAATGGCAGCTTCAATGCGAAGTGCACTTGCTGTCAGCTTTGATGGATGGATTGATGACGATCTCGTCTTTGTAAAACCATGGGGATTTGATCTTGCTGCAATTACTAAGCCAGTCTTTTTGTGGCAAGGTGATGATGATTTTATGGTCCCGCATGCACATTCATACTGGCTTGAAAAACATATTCCAACTGCCACATTAATTTTCAAAGCTGGCGAAGGTCATATCTCTCTCGGGATTAAGTACCGTTCGGAAATCTTGAAACAAGCCGCGGACCTATTGAAGTAAATGCTCTTTAAAGAATTTACCGTGCTGCTTAATCCGCAGTCACGCAAGATAGTCATGGGCATCAGCCTTAATGCAATCGGTGGGGGAATGACCCTTTCGTTATTGTTGGTCTATCTCCACGATATGCGCGGCTTTACCAATACCTTCGGTGGCCTTCTTCTTGCCTATGCATCGATTGTCAGCATTCTTGCAAGCACTCCCATGGGGGCGCTTGTAGATCGCGTTGGCCCTAAAAAGGTCATGATTGGCGGATTGATTCTCAACTCTGCATCATCGCTCTCGTTATCCCAAGTACATACGCACTTCCAAGCAATTGTGGCGCTGACCTTTATTAATATTGCAGGACAAGCTATTTGGCCAAGCCAGAGCGTGATATTGACTCGAGTAACACCAGTTCAAGATCGCTCAAAAATATTTGGATTTAACTTTATGTTGCTCAACTTAGGCCTTGGCCTAGGCGGGCTTATCTCATCGCTCATTATTCAAAAAGGCGATCTACTTTCCTTTCAGATTATGTACTGGGTAGATGCATCTACATTCTTACTGTATTTACTCATTGTGCTCACGCTGCGAGGCGAACACGTCAATAGATATATACCTACCGCCGATGAACCGAAACAAGGCACCTATCGAGATCTCTTTGAGATTAAACCCCTTATCTTGCTCGGAATTGCTGGAACTATTCTCTTCACATTCGGATACGGAACAATCCAAGCGGGCGTGCCCGTCTTTGCAACTCAGTTTCTTGGTTTAAGCCCTAAATGGCTCGGCATTATCTTTGGCGTTAACACAATCTCTATCGTTGTTTTCCAACCACTTGTGATGCGCATCCTCGATAAATATTCGAAATATACAGCGCTGATTTCTATTGGAATTATCTGGGCTGCATCATGGCTCTTTGTTGGTATTTCTCCTTACCTACCTATGGTTGCATCAGGTATTGCAATCTGTTTTAGCCAGTTAATCTTTGCCTTTGGCGAAATGGTGCAAGCACCAACAATTCCAACTCTTGCAAATGAACTTTCTCCAGAACATATTCGCGGTCGAGCAAATGCATGGATGAGTTTGCAGTGGTCGGTATCTGGAGTTTTGGGACCTGCCATCACCGGAATTATGTTGGGAGCTAATCTGGGAACGGCCTGGGTTGTGACAATGTTCCTTGGTTGCTTCCTGTCAATCCCAATCTTCCTTGCTATGAAGAGAATGACCTCGTCTATAACGAGTGTGTAACGCAACCGCCAAAATAGGGTGATTTGGGGTATTTGGGGTTTCTTTTTCCGCTCAGTGGGATTACTCTCCAGTACTCCAATAGAGATGTTCACCAGCAATTCATGTAAGGGGATCTGCAATTGACTACCGCTGTACTCGAAGAAGAGTCACCAGAGATTGTTCAGCGCACCCCCAAGCAGATTGCATGGGGCCGCTTTAAGAGCAACAAGGTCGGAGTTTTTGCAGGGTGTGCATCAATATTCTTCATCGCAGTCGCAGCTTTGGCGCCGCTCATTACGCGTGCATTCGGTGTAAATAATAAGTCTCGTTACCCAGATTTCCTCAATGGATTTGCGATGCCAGTTGGCCATTGGGGCGGAATCTCACTTGCTCACCCACTGGGTCTTGAGCCAGGAACCGGCCGCGATGTCTTCGCGCTACTTTTATACGGCTCACGAATTTCATTTACAGTCGCGATCATTTCAACCGCTGCATCAATCGCCATTGGAATGTTGGTCGGAATTGCCACAGGGTATTTCAAAGGCAAGATCGATTCGACCATCGGTCGCTTCTCAGATTTTCTCTTATCGTTCCCTGCAACTTTTATGATTATCGCCCTCTCACTGCCGCTTGTGCAGCGCGTTGAAGCAACTGGAATTGCTCACGATAATGCAGCGCGCATTGTTGTACTTGTTATCTTCCTAGTCTTCTTTGGATGGACCGGTTTTTACCGACTTATCCGTTCACAGTCGATGTCACTTCGCGAACGCGACTTTGTTATGGCGGCCCAAGCGATGGGCGCATCAAGCTGGCGCATTATCACCAAGGAGCTTCTTCCTAACTTGTGGCCAACTGCAATCGTATTTATCTCACTCTCTCTACCCGGCTACATTGCAGCCGAAGCCACCTTCTCCTTCTTAGGTGTTGGCATTCAAGCGCCAGACACTTCATTCGGTCTGGTGCTCTCTGATGGAATCTCCTATTGGCGCGATGATCCTGCATACCTACTTATTCCCTCCCTCATCTTGATCGCCATTGTCTTATCGCTCAACCTGTTGGGTGATGCGATTCGCGATGCGCTCGATCCAAAGGCAGGCAGATAGACCCTAGATTTCCATAGCAATATGGGATTTCCCGTAGCGATACGGGAAGAAATTTCAGTGAAGAGATATCTCGCGAGTTTCTCTTAATGAAGTTTCACATCTGGTTCACGGCCGTGAACCAGAAACCGCTTCTACAAGGAGGACACATGTCCGGTTTGAAAACTAGCCGTCGCATCCTTGCCTCAACAGCTGTTATTGCTCTTGCTGTTGGTGTAACGCTTGCTACAGGCCCAGGTGCAAACGCTGCTGAAAAGCCAGTAACTGGTGGCACTTTGTACTTTATTACCAACGCTGATCAGTTCGATCACATTGATCCAGCCCGTGTTTACACTGGCCGCGACATTGCGTTCCTGAACTCATACCTATTCCGTAACTTGGTTTCTTATAAGCCAGTTGCAGGATCAGCAGGTTCATCACTCGTTGCAGACCTTGCAACTAACACTGGTGTTCCGTCAAATGCAGCTAAGACATGGAAGTTCACACTTCGTGCTGGCGTCACATGGGAAGACGGATCACCTGTCACCTGTGCTGATGTTAAGTACGGCGTATCACGTCCATTCGCAACTGATGTCATCACAGATGGTCCTCAGTACCTAGTACAGGCGCTTGCGATTCCTACAAACGCTGACGGTACTTCACAGTACAAGGGTCCATACAAGAAGACAGGTCAGGCTTTGTTCGACAAGGCTGTTACATGTTCTGGTAACACAGTTACATTTAACTTGAACCGCTCATTTGCTGACTTTAACTACGCACTTACTTACCCAGCAGGTGCACCAGTTAAGGCATCAAAGGACACAGGCGACAAGTACGACCTACGTCCATTCTCAAACGGTCCATACAAGATCACTGAATACAAGATCGGTGATCAGATGGCTCTCGAGCGCAACGCTGCTTGGAAGAAGTCATCTGATGCTGTTCGTACACCGTATCCAGATAACATCGTAGTTCGCTTCGGTCTTGCTGAAGATGTACGCGATCAGATCATGCTTGAAGATCAGATTCCTAACACTGTAACTCTCGATGGAATGCAACCAGCAAATATGCGTGCATTCTTCGCAGATCCAACAAAGAAGGATCAGCGTTTCAACGTCTACGATCCATATGTTCGCTATGCAGCAATGAACGTTTCTGCTGGCCACATGGATTGCCTCGATGTTCGTAAGGCAGTCTTCTTTGCGATCAATACACAGGCACTTATCGACCTCTCAGGAGGAAGTGAGTACTACGGAGATCCTGGCGATAGCCCAATCAAGCCAGTTCTAGGTCTTGACTACAAGAAGACCACCGGAAATATCCACGATCCAAGCTGGAGCATCAACGGTAACCCAACATATGCAGCGTCTTACATCGCTAAGGCAAAGACATCATGTCCTGCTGCATACGACAAGGCGACAAACCCTGACAAGGGAATCATCTGGGATATCTCAAACACAGCTACTAACCAGAAGGCATCTGTCTTGATCATTGACGCTGTTAAGAAGGCGGGAATCAATCTCAAGTTCAACTTCATTCCTTCAGGTCAGTACTACTCAACAGTTCAAGACACAACAAAGCAGAATGACATTTCATCTGTTGGTTGGGGTGCTGACTGGGCAAATGCGTCAACTGTTATTCCAGAACTCTTTATTAAGGGACATGGATTTAACTTGACACAGAACTGGAACGATCCTAACTACGCAGCGTTTGCTAAGAAGTCTGATGCGGCTCTCAATGAGACAAATCGTCCAAAGCAAGCAAAGATGTGGCAAGAACTGTCACAGACAGTTATGGATAACTACTGGATCATCCGTCCAGTCTTTAGCAAGGCCCAAGATGAATGGGGCTCTAAAGTCGGCGGAGTCTATTACTGGGAACCACAGGGAACCTTCGGGTTCGGTGGCCTCTGGGTGAAGAACTAATTACCACTTCTCTTTAAGGAGATGTAATTAGTAACTCGTTCGAAGTTGCGGACGGTTCAAGAAATTGAGCCGTCCGCAACTGCACGAAACCACAACAATTTTTTGAAGGAGATTTCATAGATGTTGAAGTATTTGGCTCGGCGAGTAAGCGCGACCATCTTGGTCCTTACTCTCGTGAGCATGTCAGTATTTATGATCTTCGCAGTATTGCCGATGGACCCTGCAGCGTTGACATGCGGTAAAGCATGTTCGCCAGTTGTCATCGAAGGTAACCGCCATCGCCTTGGGCTCGATGTTCCAGTTCAGGTGCAGTATGGCCGTTTCGTTAAAGGACTTTTTGTTGGCCGTGAGTACGGCGAAGGTGCGGCAGCTTTTACATGCCCGGCACCAGCATTTGGATATTCATTTAACCGCCACGAGTGTGTAACGCAATTGGTAGGCGAGGCCTTTCCTGTCACCTTCTCTCTCGCGATAGGAGCATTCGTTCTCTGGATGAGCGTTGGTATCGGCCTCGGAGTTCTGGCTGCCCGAAAGAGAAATCAATGGCAGGACCGATTAGCCACTGCATTCGTTCTTGTGGGCACATCACTTCCCACATTTATCTCAGGTATTTTGATTTTGATCTTTGTGGCGCTCAAATTTGGGTTAGTAAATCCCATCGAGATGGGTAGATGGGTCTCACCATATGAAGATCCTGTCGGATGGTTTAAAACATTTATCTTTCCTTGGATTGTCCTTGCACTTCTCTATGCAGCGACATACACCCGATTTACACGTTCAAATGTCATTGAAACTTCTTCCGAAGATTACATTCGCACAGCGCGCGCTAAAGGGCTGAGCGAACGAGATATTTTACGTAAGCACACCTTGCGTGCAGCCCTTGCTCCCATCATCACCCTTGCTGGACTTGATTTCGCTGGCCTACTTGGCGGTGCGATTATTACTGAAGGAATCTTCAACTTGCCGGGCCTTGGTCGCTTATCTATCCGCGCAGTGCTGCGCGATTATGACTTGCCGACAATTCTTGCAACAACAATCTTGGCGGCATCATTTGTGGTTATCGCCAACCTATTGGTTGATATTGCTTATGCATATCTTGACCCACGAGTGCGAGTTGCATAATGCCAAATACGCCATTTCTTGAAGTTAAGAACCTCAATGTCGCATTTCCTACCGGAGATGGATTGGTACAAGCATCCAATGACATCTCATTTACAGTCGCACGCGGTGAGACCCTCGCCGTTGTAGGCGAATCCGGTTCAGGTAAGTCGGTGACCTCCCTTGCTGTCATGGGACTTCACGATCGCAAGCGCACGCAGATTTCCGGTCAGGCCTTTCTCAATCTTGAGTCAGGTCCAGTAGACGTTATCTCTGCAGATGATGAAGTTGTCCGCAAACTACGTGGCAAAGCGATGTCGATGATCTTCCAAGATCCAATGTCGGCTCTGCACCCTTATTACTCCATTGGAAACCAGCTCATCGAAGCATGGTCGCTCTATAACGAGGGCAGCAAGGAAGATGGCAAGAAGCGCGCCATTGAGATGTTGGACCTCGTCGGTATCCCTGATGCAAAGAAGCGCGTTGAAGAGTATCCACACCAGTTCTCAGGTGGAATGCGCCAGCGCGTGATGATTGCAATGGCGCTCATTAATAACCCCTCACTTCTGATTGCTGACGAACCCACTACCGCACTCGATGTCACTGTGCAGTCACAGATCCTCCAGTTGATTCGCGAGATGCAGAAAGAGTTCAATATGGCTCTGGTGCTTATTACTCACGATCTTGGCGTTGTTGCCGAGGTCGCCGATCGCGTCAACGTGATGTATGCAGGCAAGATTGTCGAAAGTGGCGGGGCTGAAGATATCTACTATCGCCCTGATCACCCTTATGCAATCGGTCTTCTTAATTCGATTCCAAAGATTGGCGAGCTCGAATCAAAGCGATTGGTTGCTATCCCAGGACAGCCACCATCACTGATCAATCTTCCGCAAGGGTGTTCTTTCCGAGCCCGCTGCGCCTTTGCAGATCGAGTCGCTAATAACCTCTGTGCAACTACTGCTCCAACTCTTGATCAGAAAAGTTCAGATCACTTTGCACGCTGCCACTTGTCAGAGGCAGAACTCGTGAAAGCCCGTACAGAAATTGGTGGCAACTAATGACTCAGCCAGTTCTAAAAATTGAAGGGCTGAAGAAACACTTCGCAACTACTGCCGGTGGCGCCTTCTCTAAATCAAAGGCAACCGTCAAGGCTGTCGATGGCATCGACCTTGAGATTTATCCAGGCCAGACTATTGGTCTTGTAGGCGAATCTGGCTGCGGCAAGACAACAGCAGGTCGCACCATCTTGAAGTTATACGAGCCAACTGAAGGCACAATTACCTTCGAGGGTCGAGATATCACCAAGCTTTCTCCTAAAGAGATGAAGCCACTTCGTTCGCAGATGCAGATGATCTTCCAAGATCCCTTCGCATCGTTAAACCCACGTCACACAGTCGGAACTGTAATTGGCGCAGCATTTGAGATTCAGGGAGTTACACCCGTTGGTGGCGTAGAAGCAGAAGTTCAACGCCTCATGAAACGCGTTGGCCTGAATCCAGAGCACATCAACCGTTATCCGCACGAGTTCTCAGGTGGACAACGTCAACGTATCGGTGTTGCCCGAGCAATTGCCTTGAAGCCGAAGTTAATCGTTGCTGACGAACCGGTATCTGCCCTCGATGTTTCTATCCAGGCACAGGTTGTTAACTTGCTGGAAGATCTGCAAGATGAATTTAATATGGCATATATCTTTGTGGCCCACGATTTATCTGTTGTGCAGCACATTTCAGATCGCGTGATTGTGATGTATCTCGGCAAGGTCATGGAAGAAGCCGACAAGGTCGACCTCTTTACTCATCCTCGCCATCCTTATACAAAGGCACTTCTTTCTGCAGTTCCTGTTGCAGATCCCATTAAGGGGCGCAAGCGCGAACGCATTATCTTGCAGGGAGATCTACCAAGCCCAGTAAATCCACCTTCTGGGTGCGTATTCAATACTCGCTGTTGGAAGGCGACAGATAAGTGCCGTACTGAAGTTCCGCAGTTACTGCAGATTGGCACCAATCACAGAATTGCCTGCCACTATCCAGAAGATTAACTCTTCAATAAAAAACCCCGACCATGTGGCCGGGGTTTTTTTATATACAACGAGTTATGCGAGTTTGCCTTGGACAGCAACGTTAGCGCCGCCGATACGCACAATCAGATTGAGTGGATCGCCTGCTGCAGCTTGGCAACCAACGCCGTACTTGTAGCTAGCAGTTGCTCCGACCTTGAGTGCATCAGTGGGTGCACCGTTAATATCTTGATCGCCCAATAAATCGAAGCAGACATTTGCACCAGAGTCTGCTTCAAGTGAAACAGTGCTGAAATCAAGAGGAGCTTTTCCACCGTTAACAATAGTCACGGTGAAGTAGTTACCTGTCTTGGCCTTCTGATCGTAATTGGTCATAAATTGTGTTGGAGTAAAACGAGTAGGTGATGAGACAGTGACGCTTACGCCGCCGCCGAGATCGAGGGGCTTATCGAAACCGATAGTGGCAACGGGAGCCTCATTTTGAACCAGAGTCGTCTTATCTTTAGGGATAGGTGGGACGTTGGAATTAGTAGCAGAACGCAGTACTGCGCCGCCAACAATCACAACGAGAGCAACGATGATCCACTGCTTACGAGAAAGTTTTTTCATGGTTGAAATCCTACCTTTACCAAATCCGAACGCGCTCGCTAGGCGCAAGCCAAAGTTGGTCGGCCTCAGTCAGCGCGAAGGCGTCGTAGAACTCCTGGACATTGCGGACAATCTGGTTGCAACGGAACTCATCGGGGGAGTGTGGGTCGATTGCAATGCGGCGGCGCACTTCTTCGGGGCGGTTCTTATTGCGCCATGAGTGCGCATAGGAAAGGAAGAAGCGCTGATCACCCGTAAAACCATCGATGACAGGGCTTTGTGCGCCCTTAAGAGCCAGTTTGTAGGCCTTATAGGCGATTGCAAGGCCACCAAGGTCTCCAATGTTCTCACCCAATGTGAAGGCGCCATTGACGTGGATATCGGGTGTGCT
>JBAWXP010000026.1:0-10304 GCA_037143995.1 Actinomycetota bacterium | reverse complement strand
AAAAGCTTAGCTTTCTCTCTATCCATCTCACCGATTCCAACCGATGGGCAAATCTTTGCGAGAGGGCATGCTCCACATGCAGGTTTGCGAGAATGGCAGATACGTCTGCCATGCCAAATCATTCGCTGTGAAAGATTGGTCCACTCTTTCTGCGGAATTAATTCACCGACTTCATGTTCGACTTTCACGGGATCCATCGAGGTAGTCCATTCGAATCGGCGAGAAAGTCGACCAAAATGTGTATCAACAGTAATTCCTGGAATATCAAATGCATGGCCTAAAACAACGTTGGCAGTTTTTCTTCCCACACCTGGGAGTGTGATGAGTTCTTCCAGAGAAGACGGAACTACGCCATCAAATTCTTCTACTAATTTTGTTCCAAGTCCTTTGAGATGTCTCGCCTTTGCATGGTAGAAACCTGCTGAGAATATATATTCCTCAATCTCTGCAAGTGGTGCCTTTGCATAATCTTTCGCCCTCTTATACTTCTTAAAGAGCGCTGGCGTAATGGTGTTAACTCTCTTATCTGTGCACTGCGCTGAAAGAACTACAGCAACCATCAGCTCGAGCGGGTTCTTGAAATCTAATTCGCAGCGAATCTCAGGATATGTCTTGGTCAAAATTCGATAGATGGCCTTTGCCTGCTTTCGAGTTTCACTATCGGCGACCATACGAGTAAAGTACCCACGTGCCACAAGAAGATGAAGTCGTACGACGCGCCCCGCTCTTTACCGCCCTCGATGATGCTCAAGCAGCATCTCTTCGCGCCTCCATGGATTCAGTGAAGATCAGCAAGGGTGGAATCCTCTTTAAAGAAGGCGACGAGGGCGAACACGTCTATGTCATCGTCAATGGAAAGCTCAAGCTCGGTACATCGAGCGGCGATGGACGCGAAAACCTACTTTCAATTCTTGGGCCAGGCGAAATGTTTGGCGAGCTATCTCTCTTTGATCCAGGCCCACGCACATCAACTGCCACCGCAGTCACCGATGCAAAACTCTTATCTCTCAGCCATGAAAAATTGATTCCTTGGCTTAAAGGAAATCCAGAAGTTTCACTCCACCTTCTTGCACGTCTTGCGCAACGTTTACGCCGTACCAATGAAGCCGTTGGCGATCTTGTCTTCTCTGACGTTCCTGGTCGCGTTGCAAAAGCGCTAATGGATCTCGGTTCTCGCTTTGGAAAATCCACAGATGAAGGTCTCTTTGTGCATCACGATCTGACACAAGAAGAACTTGCTCAACTGGTCGGGGCATCACGCGAAACAGTAAATAAAGCACTCGCAGACTTTACAGGTCGCGGATGGCTCAAGCTCGATGGTCGCGCAGTATTAATTACAGATGTAGAGCGTTTAGAAAAGCGCGGTAAGTAATTCTTACTGTGTAAGAATTACCCGATTTCTACAGTAAGTTCGACCTCAACAGGTGCGTTAAGAGGAAGTTCGGCAACACCCAGCGCACTGCGTGCAGCAATTCCAGCTTCTCCCCAGATATGCATAAAGAGTTCTGACGCTCCATTTGCAACTGCCGGTTGTGCGGTAAATCCCGGAGCACCATTTACATAGCAAACCACGCGAACAACTTTCACAATTGAATCTATTGGTGCAACTAACTCAACGGCGGCAAGTGCATTAAGTGCGCAGATTTCAGCAAGTGCCTTTGCTTCATCCACTGTGAGATCAGAGCCAACTTTGCCTTCTTTGGCAATCTTTCCATCGACCATAGGAAGTTGGCCTGCAGTAAAGACAAGGTTGCCTGTACGAGTTGCTGGAACGTAGGCTGCAATTGGTTTTGATGTAACAGGAAGTGTTAAACCCTTTTGAGCCAGCTTTGCACGAACATCAGTCATTACTTAACCTCGCGCTTCATATATGCAACGAGTTGTTCGCCACCTGGTGCTGGAATTACTGTGACGAGTTCCCAACCATCTGAACCCCATGTATCAAGAATCTGCTTTGTTGCATGAGATAGAAGTGGAACTGTTGCATATTCGAATTTCATATTAATTTTCTCCAGGTATTTCTATTAGTTGGCTAGGGCTGCTTTAACGAGCGATGAAACGAGTGCTCCATCTGCTTTTCCTGCTATCTGTGGCTTGATTGCTCCCATTACCTTGCCCATATCGCCAGGACCTGCGGCGCCTGTCGATGCAACTGCTGCGGCAATCATTTTTTTAATATCATCTTCAGAAAGTTGTGCAGGCAAATACTTGGCGATGACTTCGCCTTCTGCCTTTTCCTCTGCTGCTTTGTCGGGGCGGTTTGCCTTTGCAAACTCTTCTGCAGCTTCACGGCGCTTCTTGGCCTCGCGAGATAAAACGGTGATGATCTCGTCCTCTGTAAGTACACGCGCTTCTTTGCCAGATACCTCTTCATTTGTGATTGCTGTCAGCACCATACGGATCGTGCCTGATACAACTTTGTTGCTACTGCGAATTGCCTCTGTGAGGTCGCTCTTTAGTGTCTCTTTTAAGCCCATGGGTTTATCTTCTCATGCTCCACTACTCTTTGATAATCATGAGTTACGTACTCCGCGAGGCCGAGATGCCTATCTTGCCTGCAGGCCACGACGATATTCGTATCCTGCACTTCTCTGACCTGCACCTCACACCTGCACGCAAGAAAGAGATTGCAGATATCAAGTCATTTATCTCTTTAAAACCAGATTTAGTCATTAGCACTGGTGATTTCTTGGCCCATAAGAACGCTATCCCGGTTGTGCTCGATGCATTAGATAGTCTTCTCGAAATTCCTGGATTATTTGTCTTTGGATCTAATGATTACTTTGAGCCAATTCCAAAGAATCCTTTGAAGTACTTACTTCCCAACCACGGCAAACGTAAACATGGCCCTGAACTTAATTGGCGAGAATTGGATACAGGTCTTCAAGCACGTGGATGGAAGAACATCAATACATCGCGCACAACAATCACAATTAAGAAGACTGTAATCGAAGCGCGTGGAACTGATGATGCGCATCTTGAATTTGATGATTACTCACTCGTTGCAGGAGAAGCTGGTAAATGCAACATCGCAATCGGTGTCACTCATGCACCGTATCTGCGCATTATTGAAGGAATGACAAAAGATAATCTCGATGCCATATTTGCCGGTCACACACACGGTGGCCAAGTTCGGTTGCCATGGCCAGGTGGATCAAAGGCGCTCACAACTAATTGCGATTTACCACTGTGGCGTGCTCGTGGATTAACGGCTGTTAAAGGCGAACCATTGTTAAATGTTTCAGCAGGAATGGGGACAGGACCGTTCTCACGAATAAGAGTTGCCAGCCCACCTGAAGTTTCGCTCGTTACTTTGACTGCAGCTTTTTAAATTACTTTTTCAACGCCTCAATATCAGCATCGACCATAAGTTCTGCAAGTTCTTTCCAATGAGTTGTTGCTTTCCAATTAAGAGCCTTTGTAGCCTTTGATGGATCGCCAATGAGCGCATCAACTTCTGTTGGACGGATGTACTTCTTATCTGTTTCAACATGGTCGGCCCAGTTAAGTCCTGCGCGTGAAAATGCTGCTTCTGCAAAGTCTTTCACTGTAGCTCCGACACCGGTCGCAACAACGTAATCAGATGGCTTATCTTGCTGAAGCATCAACCACATTGATTCGACATATTCTTTTGCATAACCCCAGTCGCGTACCGCATCAAGGTTTCCAAGAAATAGTTTGTCCTGCTTGCCAGCTTTGATTGCAGCAACTGCGCGTGTAATTTTACGGGTTACGAATGTTTCTCCACGACGTGGAGATTCGTGGTTAAACAAAATTCCGTTTGTTGCATGAAGTCCATAGCCATCGCGGTAATTAACTGTGCACCAGTAGGCCATCAACTTTGCTGCGGCATACGGTGATTGCGGACGAAAAACTGAATTCTCATTCTGTGGTGGTGGAGTTGATCCGAAGAGTTCTGAAGTTGATGCCTGGTAGAAACGAATATCAAGATCTGCTGAGCGAATTGCTTCAAGAAGTCCAACTGCGCCAACAGCATCAACTTGTCCTGTGTATTGAGGCATAGTGAAAGAGACCTGAACATGTGATTGCGCACCTAAGTTATAGACCTCAGTGGGTTTAATTTCGCGAATCAGGTTGGTAAGCCCAACACCATCAATCAGGTCGCCATAGTGCAAAAAGAGCTTTGGGTTCTTATCGTGTGGATCTTGGTAGATGTGATCGATACGGGAAGTATTAAATGTTGAGGAACGACGGATAAGGCCGTGTACTTCATACCCTTTTGCAAGCAAGAACTCTGCAAGGTATGAACCATCTTGTCCGGTAACACCAGTTATTAGTGCAACTTTTCTACTCATCGTCTCGCTACTCCCTTTGCAGATGCATCTTTATACCAAGCGATAGTTGATGCAATTCCATCGCGAAGAGAAATCTTCGGTGCCCAACCTAGCGATTTAGCCTTCGAAACATCAAGAACCTTGCGTGGAGTTCCATCGGGTTTTGTTGAATCCCACGCAATTTCGCCCTTAAAGCCAGCTAATTCAGCAACGAGTTCTGCAAGTTCCTTAATTGTCAGATCTTCACCGCTGCCGATGTTGAGGTGTTGGGAAGAGTTATAGGTCGAACCAAGGTGCACAACAGCTGCAGCTAAATCATCGACATGGAGAAATTCACGCTTTGGCGAACCGGTCCCCCACAAAGTTTCTGTCGCAACGTTGTTCTGTTCAGCCTCAACAAAGCGGCGAATAAATGCTGGCAGTACATGCGAGCCCTGTAATTCAAAGTTGTCATTTGGTCCATAGAGATTTGTAGGCATCAATGAAATCCAAGTGCGGCCATACTCTTTGCGGAAAGATTTAATCAATTCAATGCCCGCGATCTTTGCAATTGCATAGGCGGAGTTTGTTTCTTCGAGCGGACCGGTTAATAAATACTCTTCTTTAATCGGTTGAGCACAATCACGTGGATAGATGCAGCTTGATCCAAGGAAGATAAATTTCTCTACATCAGCAGCATGTGCTGCCTCCATCAGATTACTCTGGATGCGCACATTGTCAGAAAGAAATTCAACAGGAAATGCATTGTTGGCACCGATTCCGCCAACCTTTGCAGCAGCATCGACAACTAGCGATGGCTTGGTTTTCTTCAGGAAAGCAGTCGTTGCATCGCGGTCTAGTAGGTCAACAACTGAGCGATTGACTGCAATGACCTCAGCACCTGTTGCCTGATAGGCGCGCACGATTGCAGAGCCTGCAAGACCGGTTCCGCCTGCGACAACGATTGTCATAGCTGCAGTCTAGTTCGTGTTACTTGGTGAATTCAGCAGCAACGAGTTCTGCAATTTGTGCAGTATTTAACGCTGCACCCTTGCGCAAGTTATCTCCGCATACAAAGAGGTCAATTGCCTTTGGGTTATCCAATGACTGACGTACGCGACCAACCCATGTTGGATCAGTTCCGACTACATCCGCTGGAGTAGGAAATTCCATCTTCTCTGGATTGTCATAGAGAAGCACGCCTTCAGCCTTCTTGAGCGCTGATTGAGCAGCTTTGCGTGTGACAACCTTTGAAAATGTTGCATGCACTGTAAGCGAGTGAGTTGTAATCACTGGAACGCGTACACATGTTGCAGAAACTTTGAGCTTTGGCATCCCAAGAATCTTGCGGGATTCATTGCGGACCTTAAGTTCTTCCGATGAATATCCGGCTTCCTTGAGCGAACCAGCCCATGGGACAACGTTCATTGCAAGCGGTGCCGGGAATGGGCCCAAATCTGTAATTACTCCACGTACATCTTTTCCAACAGATCCAAGGTTCTTTCCAGCAACCTTAGAAATCTGATCATGTAGCGCATCGATTCCTGGTTGTCCGGCACCGGATGCTGCTTGGTAGGAGGAGACAACGAGTTCTTTTAGACCAAACTTCTTATCGAGTGCACCCATTGCAACAATCATGGAAAGAGTTGTGCAATTTGGGTTAGAGATAATTCCCTTGGGGCGCTTCTTAATATCCTTTGGATTTACTTCAGGAACAACTAGAGGAACTTTCTTATCCATGCGGAAAGCGCCAGAGTTATCAACGACAACTGCTCCGCGCTGTGCAGCAATCGGTGCCCATTCGGCAGATATCTCATCTGGAACATCGAACATGGCAATATCAATTCCATCGAAAGCTTCAGGGGATAAAGCAACCACGGTGAGTTCTTCTCCGCGGCATATCAACTTCTTACCTGCGCTACGCGCAGATGCAATCAAACGAATTTCGCCATAAACATTCTTACGCTTACTCAAGATATCGAGCATGACTGTTCCAACAGCACCGGTTGCACCGACTACAGCAAGGGATGGAAGTTTCTTTGCTGACTTAGCTTTCGCTACTTTCTTTGTCATCGACCGGTTCCTCCATAGACAACTGCTTCAATCTGATCTGCATCAAGGCCAAATGCTGTGTGTGCAGCCTTTGCAGCGCGCTCGAGATCTGCTTCTCGAACGATGACAGAGATGCGGATTTCAGAGGTAGAAATCATTTCGATGTTGACGCCTGCATCGGCCATAGAAGCAAAGAAAGTAGCTGTCACACCAGGGTGTGAACGCATGCCTGCGCCAACCAATGAGAGCTTTCCGATGGTGTCATCGTAGATAAGGGATACAAAACCAACTTCACCTTGGATGCGCTTGAGAACATCTGTCGCCTTCTGTCCTTCAGTCTTTGAGACAGTAAATGAAATATCGGTAAGGCCAGTAGCTGCAGCCGATACGTTCTGCACAATCATGTCGACGTTGATGTCGTTATCTGCAATCGCTTGGAAGATGCGCGCTGCAATACCCGTGCGGTCTGGAACGCCCACGATGGTGACCTTTGCCTCTGACTTATCGTGCGCTACGCCAGAGATGATTGCTTGCTCCATGGTGCCTCCCTCTGGATGGTTTTCAACCACCCATGTTCCTTCGTTAGGTGAAAATGATGAACGTACGTGAATAGGTAAGTTGTAACGGCGTGCATATTCGACGCAACGCAGGTGGAGAACTTTCGCACCTGCTGCTGCAAGCTCTAACATTTCTTCATATGTAACAGTCTTTAATTTGCGAGCAGCAGACACAACACGTGGGTCTGCAGAAAATACTCCATCAACATCTGTGTAGATTTCACAGACATCTGCATCCAGCGCTGCTGCGAGCGCGACTGCAGTTGTATCGGATCCACCACGGCCAAGAGTTGTAATGTCTTTTGTATCTTGCGAAATTCCCTGGAAGCCAGCAACGATTGCAATTGCACCGCTCTCGATTGCTTCGCGAATTCGCCCTGGTGTTACATCGATGATGCGCGCTTTTCCGTGAACTGAATCTGTAATAACTCCAGCTTGTGAACCAGTAAATGAGAGCGCTTCAAAACCTAAATTATTAATTGCCATTGCAAGAACAGCCATGGAAATTCGCTCGCCCGCAGTAAGTAACATGTCGAGCTCGCGTCCCTGAGGGATTGGGGTCACAGCATTTGCGAGCTCAATTAATTCATCAGTGGTATCGCCCATTGCGCTGACCACGACGACGACCTGATTGCCCGCCTTTTTAGTCGCAACGATCCGGGCTGCCACGCGCTTCATGCCTTCGGCATCAGCGACTGAGGAGCCACCAAACTTCTGAACGATCAGACCCATGGCTTAATAGTGAGGCACGAGAAAAGATGGCGCTAGCCAATTATCGGGAAATCCTAATATATGAGACAACCAACCGCCCATATAGTGAGACTAAAGGTTGGTGCGTCCCTCGAACGCTCGTCCGAGCGTGACTTCATCGGCATATTCGAGATCTCCACCGACAGGTAGGCCTGAGGCAAGGCGCGAAACATTGATTCCCATCGGCTTAATAAGTCGAGCCAGATAGGTAGCTGTCGCCTCTCCTTCAAGGTTGGGATCTGTCGCCAAGATGATTTCGGTAATCGCTGAATCAGAAAGTCGCTGCATTAATTCACGGATGCGTAGCTGGTCTGGGCCAATTCCATCAATGGGACTGATAGCTCCGCCGAGCACGTGATACTTACCGCGGAATTCGCGCGTGCGTTCGATTGCGATGACATCTTTACTCTCTTCGACAACACAAATCTTGGTGCCATCGCGACGTGGATCGCGACAGATGCGACATTCAGTCTCTTCAGAGACGTTGCCACATTGCGTGCAGAACTTCACGCGCTCTTTTACGGTGCGCACTGCTTCAACCAAGTTAGCTGCGATTTCAGAATCTGATTGCAGAATATGGAATGCGATGCGCTGTGCCGACTTGGGACCGATTCCAGGCAGGCGACCTAAAGCGTCAATGAGATCTTGAATCGCGCCTTCATACATTCCCGTAGACATTAGTCGTGGTTCTTTTCACTAATGACTGTTGCACCGAGTTCGGCTGCAAGTAGTGCAGCGCCAGATAATTGTGTTGCATCTGTTGGCGCTTCAGATGTTCGCACTGCTCGCGCTTCTGGAGTCGATGTCGTATCAATACTTGGATCAACCGTGCACTCAATCTTTCGATCAAGGCCGACAACTTCGATAAATGCTTGGCGCAGAATCTCTTCTGATTCACTTCGAATAAATGAATCACGTGCACCTGCATTGACGATGCCAATCGTGATGATCTTTTCGTCAACACCAAGAATCTGCGCACTCGCTGAAAGCAGTGACCACGTTAAGCGACGTCGCTTCTTCACATTCTCAATCACATCCGGCCACAACCTCCTTAGACCAGCAACATCCATAGTCCGCTCAGATGCTTGCTTCGTCGAGCTACTCGCTTCGCTCACAAGTGCCTCGGAAGTCTGACTTGCAGAGCCCCTCGCTTCGCTCACAGCCTCTGCGCCGTCAGCTTCCTTCGGCTTTGCTGCTGCAACAGGTGCTTCTCGCTTTGCTTCAGCAGTTGCTGCGCTTACATAATCAGCAGAAACTGGTTGTGCGGGCGAAGAATTTTGATTAAGCAAAGGCTGTGAGCGAAGCGAGGGGCTTTGCGTATCAAGAATTCGAGCCTGTGGAGCAATGTTTTCTACTCTCTCGAGGCGCTCGATGCGGGCGAGGAGACCTGACTCTGATGCGTCGCCGATTGGCAACAAGATGCGACCGCAGATGAGTTCGAGAATAAGTCGTGGCGCCGTCGCTCCGCGCATTTGGGTTAAACCTTCAGCCGCAATATCTGCAGCTCTTGAAAGAGATGCTTGTCCAATGTTCTTTGCTTGAACGCGCATACGTTCGAGTTGATCATCCGGCAATTCGCGCAAGATGCTGTTGGCATTTGTAGCATCGAGTGCATCGACAATCATTAAGTCGCGCAGACGTTCGAGTAGATCTTGTGTAAAGCGACGTGGATCGTGACCAGATTCTATAACGCGATCAACAGTCTTAAATAACGTTGCACCATCACGCGCAGAGATTGCATCCATCGCATCATCAAGCAGTGCGCCATCTGTAAAACCAAGAAGTTGAATTGCGATTTCGTAGCTGACGCCATCTTTTCCGGCACCTGCAAGTAGCTGGCCCAGCACAGATAGCGCATCACGCACTGACCCGCCAGATGCACGAACTACAAGTGGAATAACGCCCTTAGCAACTTTGACACCTTCAGATTCGCAGACCTTTTCTAGATGCGCCGCAAGGATTCCGGGTGGGACTAAACGGAAGGGATAGTGGTGGGTACGAGAGCGAATTGTTGAAATTAACTTTTCAGGTTCAGTTGTCGCAAAGATAAAAATAACGTGCGCAGGTGGCTCTTCCACAACTTTAAGCAGAGCATTTGATGCCCCTGGCCCAAGTTGATGTGCCTCATCGATGATATAAATCTTGTACTTACTCTGCACTGGTGCGAAGAATGCTTTATCGCGTAGATCGCGCGCATCATCGACTAAACCATGTGTTGCTGCATCGAGCTCGATAACATCGATAGAGCCTGGTCCATTTGCAACTAAATCTGTGCATGATTGGCAGATGCCACATGGATTAGGGGTTGGGCCTTTTTCGCAGTTCAGTGAGCGCGCCATGATGCGAGCGCTAGAAGTTTTACCGCAACCACGTGGGCCGCTAAAGAGATATGCGTGATGAGTTTTGCCGGATTCAAGCGCGTTAGATAAAGGAACAGTGACATGTTCTTGCCCGATGACATCTGCAAATACAGAGGGGCGATACTTTCGATATAACGCTAACGACATCTTTATCTACTCTCGTTAAGGCCGCGATTCAATTCACTTCTAATTGACCGCAACGCTTTGATATTGATTTGTGGGACCTCCGGTGCACCCGCCAGAGCGTACCTACCCTTGCTGTATTCCTACCCTGGGGGAGTTCAGCACGGTGTCGTCGCACCGGAGATCTG
>JBAWXP010000025.1:0-10905 GCA_037143995.1 Actinomycetota bacterium | reverse complement strand
GCGGCATCGAATCCTTCAATATCTGCTGTTGGATCTGCCTCGGCATAGCCAAGTGCCTGCGCTTCTTTGAGGACATCTGCGAATTCGCGATTATCTTCATGCATCTTTGTAAGAATGTAATTTGTTGTGCCATTGACGATACCCATCAAACGAGTAACGAAGTCACCAGCGAGTGAATCGCGCAGTGGGCGAATAATCGGAATCGCACCTGCAACGGATGCTTCGTAGTAAATATCTTCACCCTTTGCATAGGCTGCAGTAAATAAATCTGCGCCATGGCTTGCCAGGAGCGCCTTATTGGCAGTCACAATTGATTTACGGTTATTAATTGCAGTCATTGCTAATTCGCGAGCAGGTTCGATTCCGCCCATAACTTCAACAATTAAATCGATATCTGGATCGTTGACAATAGAAAATGGATCGGTTGTAAAGAGTGCGGGGTTTAGACCTGGGTAATCCTTGATGGTGCGCACTGCAATGCGAGTAAGTTCGATCTTCACGCCGGCGCGAGTAGAGAGTTCGGCTGTATCTTCGAGGAGCAGGCGGGCTACCTGGCTTCCGACAACGCCGCAGCCGAGCATGCCAACGCGAACTGGTTTATCTGCGGGGCTCATAAACCTATTCTTTCACATCAAGTGAGAGCAGGTCTGCCTCATTTTCACGACGGACAATTACGCGGGCTTTTCCATCTTTTACTGCGACAACTGGTGGTCTTGGGACGTGGTTGTAATTGCTCGCCATACTGCGGCCATATGCACCTGTTGCTGGAGTCGCAAGAAGATCGCCTGGAGCAATATCGGAAGGTAATTGAATTTCATTAATAATAATGTCACCAGTTTCGCAATGCTTTCCAACTACGCGCGCTAGGGCAAGAGGTGCAGAAGATGCACGTTGAGCAATTACCGCTGTGTATTCGGCATCGTATAAAGCAGTACGCGCGTTATCGCTCATGCCGCCATCGACAGAGACATACTTACGAACTTTCCCGCCGTCGATGACAACATCTTTGACAGTTCCGACTTCATACAAGGTAAACATTGTTGGACCAACAATGTTGCGACCTGGTTCGAGTGAAACCACTGGAATATCAAGTTTGTACTGAGCACATGCCTTCTTCACTGCAGCATGAATTGCAGGAAGAACATCAGATGGTTCAACCGTGACATCTCCACCGATATAGGCAATTCCAAAACCGCCACCAAGATCGAGTTCAGGAAGTTGAGTTCCGTATGCATCGCGATATTTCGCCATAAAACCAAGAAGTCGATCTGTTGCAATCTCGTGCGCCTCTGCACCAAATATCTGCGAACCGATGTGGCAATGAACACCGCGGAGTTCGAGTTGAGGATGGCTTGCTAGCGCTTCGACTGCAGCCCACGCTGCACCTGATGCAATCGAGAAACCAAATTTCACATCTTCATGTGCAGTCGAAATCTTTTCATGTGTATGGGCTTCGATACCAGGAGTAAGTCGCAACATGACTCCTTGGCGAACTCCGTGCTTGGATGCCGCAGCTGCTACTCGTTCAATTTCAAAGAGTGAATCCATCACGATGGTCTTAACGCCGACAGAGACTGCGCGATCTATTTCGGCAACCGATTTATTGTTTCCATGCACTTCAATCATCCCTGGGCTAATTCCACCTGCAAGTGCTACGGCGAGTTCTCCCCCGGTGCAGACATCGATACCGATTCCAATATCTGCAATCCATTGCGCAACAGCGGTACAGATAAATGATTTCGCTGCGTAGTAGATAGTTCCGGCTTGTGAACCAAATTCATCACGTAGACCGTTATGCCATGCAAGTGCGCGCGCACGATATGCATCTTCATCAAGGAAGAAGGTAGGAGTTCCGAAATCTTTCGCTAACTGCGCAGCTGAAATTCCCGCCAAGCTCACGGTTCCACCTGCAAGAGATGTGTTCTTGGACCACATCTGATGAGAAATATTCTGTGACATCGCTACATCCGATCCGGTGCTGATACGCCAAGGAGATCAAGGCCATTTGCAATGACCTGCATCGTTGCAGCGCATAGAGCTGCACGTGCAGAGTGAATAGGTGCAATCGGTTCTTCGCCCAGTGGAATAACTCGACAATCTGCGTAGAAGCCGTGATAGACCCCAGCAAGTTCTTCCAGATAACGGGCAACACGATGTGGTTCGCGGAACTGTGCAGCACTTGCAACAACGCGCGGATACTCGGCGAGGGAACCCAACAACTCATTTTCACGGTCATGGCTCAGTTGCGAAGGATCAAATGTTGATAGGTCAGATGAAATTCCAAGTTCTTGAGTATTGCGAAGCACTCCTGCAATGCGGGCGTGTGCATACTGCACGTAATAGACCGGGTTCTCATTTGTATTGCGACGTAGGACATCGATATCCATCACCATTGGAGTATCAACGGGGTAGCGAATAAGTGTGTAGCGCGCAGCATCAACGCCAACTTTTTCAACCAACTCTTCGAGAGTAATAATTGTTCCAGCGCGCTTGGAGAGCTTGAGCTCTTCGCCGCCTTCCATAATCTTTACAAGCTGGCCAATCATGATTTCAACGTTGTAATTGGCATCATCTCCAGCGCATGCTGCAGTTGCCTTGAGGCGATGGATATAACCGTGGTGATCTGCGCCTAACATGTAAATACAGATATCGGCGCCGCGTTCGCGCTTATTGATGTAATAAGCAGTATCTGATGCAAAGTATGTGAGGGCGCCATCTTCTTTGAGAATGACCCGATCTTTATCGTCACCGAAATCAGTGGTGCGAAGCCATACTGCGCCATCTAATTCGAAAACGTGGCCTTGTCCGCGAAGTTTTTCTACCGCATGTTCGACTGCGCCGGATTCGTGAAGCGAGCGCTCAGAGAACCAGACATCAAAGTTGGTATGAAAAGTTTCCAGAACTTTCTGCTGTTGCGCTAATTGGACTTTATATGCCGCTTCGCGAAACTCTTCACTCGTTGAAATTTTCGGATTTGCAGCGACAACTTCCTTTGCCAGGTCTGCAATGTAATTTCCTTGATACCCATCTTCAGGAATCGGCTTGCCAAGGGCAGCTGCTTGAACTGATTGGCCAAAGAGATCCATCTGACGACCACGGTCATTGATGTAGAACTCACGAGTGACCTGCGCACCTGCGGCGCTGAGTACGCGACCGAGTGAATCTCCGACGGCCGCCCATCGTGTATGTCCAAGGTGCAGCGGGCCCGTTGGATTAGCGCTAATAAATTCGAGGTTAATCTTTACTCCAGTAAGCGCCGCACCTCGGCCGTATTCATAACTATTAGACAGAATGGTGCGCACGAGTTCGGCTTGGTTGGCGCGATCTAAAGTAATGTTGATAAAACCTGGGCCAGCTATATCTACCTTGCTCACGCCTGCAATGGATGCAATAGCGCTCTGCAGAATTGTGGCAATCTCACGCGGATTCTTTCCGGCCGCCTTCGCCAATTGAAGTGCAATCGAGGTGGCGTAATCGCCATGGTCGCGATTCTTGGGACGTTCGAGAACGATGCTGGCTGGGGGCTCGCCCTGCACATCCCCTCTCGAAAATGCCGCAGCAACGGCAGCCTGAATATCGGCTGCAAGCTGATCGGCAAGGCTGGGCATGGAGCAAGGTTACCCGCTCACACGTGCGTAAGGTCGCCCATATATCAGCCAACCGTTATCAAATCGTTAACCTAAAAATTCGCCATTTCATGCGTGCGGCGATTACCGTTACCTCACCCGTCGGGACCATAAACAGGAATGAAAAATCTTCTTTCTGGGTTTTCGACTTTTCGAAAGGTCACAAAAGATATGACAAAGCGTCGTAACGCAGTAGCAGCAGTTCTTGCAACAGCTGCACTTGCACTCACAGGCTTCGTTGCTGCTCCTTCAGCATCAGCTGCTGGCACACAGGTTGGCGTAATCCTTCCTGATGCTGCTTCATCAGCTCGCTGGGAAACAGCAGACCGTCCATTCCTTGCAGCAGCATTCAAGGCAGCTGGAGTTACAGCTGACATTCAGAATGCAAATGGCGACAAGGCAAAGTTCGCAACAATCGCAGATCAGATGCTCGCAAAGGGCGTCAAGGTCTTGATCATGGCTGGACTTGATTCACCATCAACAGCTGCTATCCAGGCAAAGGCTGCAAAGGCTGGCGTTAAGACAATCGATTACGATCGTCTGACACTTGCAGGATCAGCTTCATACTACGTTTCATTCGATAACGTTGCAGTTGGTAAGCTTCAGGGACAAGGCATCAAGGATTGCCTCGATAAGGCTGGCAAGAAGACAGCTTCAATCGTTTACTTGAACGGTTCACCAACAGATAACAACGCAACACTTTTCAAGCAGGGTTATGACTCTGTTCTTCGTCCATCAATCAAGTCAGGTGCTTACAAGCTCGTTGACGATCAGGCTGTTCCAGATTGGGACAACGCTAAGGGTGGAGTTATCTTCGAACAGCAGCTCACAAAGGCAGGCGGAAAGCTTGATGCAGTTGTATCAGCTAACGAAGGTCTTGGACTTGCAGCAGTTGCAGTTCTTAAGAAGAACAAGCTCAACGGCAAGGTATGCGTATCAGGTCAGGATGCAACAGCAGACGGACTTGCAGCGATCCTTACTGGTGACCTTTCAAACACTGTTTACAAGGCTGTAAAGCAGGAAGCAAACGGAGCTGCTGATCTTGCAATTGCATTGATCAAGGGCACAAAGGTTGCAAATGCAACAGGAAAGACAAACGATGGAAAGCGTGATGTTCCATCAGTTCTTCTTGTACCAGTTGGAATCACAAAGGCTAACGTCAAGGTTGTCATCGCTGATGGCTTCCAGACACGTGCTGCTGTTTGTAAGATTGCAACAGAAGCTGTTTGTAAGGCAAACGGTATCTAATTCATTAGATCCCATACGCTTCACATAGCTTCATAAGCTAACGATTAAGAATCCGGTCCGGGGGTTACCTCGGACCGGATTCTTGTTAGTAGGATAAGAAAATATCAATAACCCGTTTATCGAGAGGCGCTCATGAGCACACCGTTGCTTTCGCTCAAAGGAATTAATAAATCCTTTGGTCCAGTCCATGTTCTAAAAGATGTGAACTTTGATATCTACCCTGGCCAGGTCACCGCGCTCGTTGGAGATAACGGAGCAGGTAAATCCACTCTCATTAAATGTATTGCGGGTATCTACACACCTGAGAGCGGAGATTTCATCTTTGATGGCAAGAACGTCACAATCGATGGACCTCGAGCTGCCACTGCGCTCGGAATCGAAATTGTGTATCAAGATTTAGCTCTCTGCGACAACCTCGACATTGTTCACAACATGTTCCTCGGTCGTGAAGAGAAGAAGGGCATCACTCTTAACGAAACTTCTATGGAGTCACTTGCTCGCAAGACTCTCGATGGCCTCAATGTTCGCACTGTGAAATCAATCCGTCAGACAGTTGCATCGCTTTCTGGTGGACAACGTCAGACAGTTGCTATCGCTCGCGCAGTACTCTGGAATTCAAAGATAGTTGTTCTCGATGAGCCAACAGCGGCTCTGGGTGTTGCACAAACTGAGCAGGTGCTCAACCTCGTTCGTCGCCTGGCCGATAATGGCCTTGCCGTAGTTCTCATTAGCCACAACCTCATCGATATCTTCCAGGTAGCTGACAACATCGCAGCTCTCTATCTTGGAAATATGGCAGCGCAAGTAAAGAAGTCAGATGTCACAACAAACCAAGTTATCGAATTGATCACTACTGGTAAATCCGAAGGAGTGACAAAGTAATGACTACTCAATCTGTATTAGAGAAAGAGACTCTCAAGGGAGCAGCCTCTAACTACCTTTCTCGCGTTAAAGCCGGCGATATCGGTTCACTTCCAGCTGTATTAGGACTCGTCTCACTCGTTGCAGTATTTGGCGCAATGTCTGAGTTCTTTCTTACCAATCGCAACTTTGCAAACCTGCTCACACAGGCAGCTCCAGTAATTGTTATCGCTATGGGCCTTGTCTTTGTTCTACTACTCGGCGAAATTGATCTCTCGGCCGGTTATGCGTCAGGTGTATGTGGTGCGGTCCTCGTTCTGCTCGTTACCAATCATGGATGGAGCTGGTATTCAGCGCTCGGCGCAAGCATTGCAGTAGGCGCAGTTCTCGGAACCCTCATTGGAACTCTGGTCTCACGACTTGGAATTCCATCATTCGTTGTCACCTTGGCTGCATTCCTTGCATTCCAAGGTGTCCTTCTTCTCCTTGCTGGTGAAGGCGGAACAATTCCGATTGCTGATAAAACAATCTTGGCTGTAGAAAATAGCAATCTCACACCGATGCAAGGTTGGATTTTATGGGCAGTCACTTCTGCACTGTATGTTGTCGGCGGACTCAATCGAATCAACTCTCGTCGCAAAGCTGGTCTCGTTGTTGAATTAACACAGCTCTGGGCGATGAAGACCGCAGCTCTTTTAATAATCACTGGTGGAGCTGTCTATACCCTTAATCAAGAGCGCGGATTATCGGCAGCCAATAGCACAAGGGGCGTTCCTGTTGTTGCTCCGCTCATTCTTGTAATTTTACTTGTCGGCACCTTTGTCCTTTCTAAGACTGCATTTGGTCGCCACATCTATGCAGTCGGTGGCAATGCCGAAGCTGCGCGTCGAGCAGGTATCAATGTAAAGCGAGTACGCACAATCGCTTTCGTACTCTGTTCTGCACTTGCATCGATTGCTGGAATGCTCTTTGCATCCCGCATGAACTCAATTTCTCCATCAACAGGTGGATCTTCCACACTTCTCTACGCAGTAGGTGCCGCAGTTATCGGTGGCGTCTCACTCTTCGGCGGAAAAGGTCGCATGCGAGATGCAATTCTCGGTGGCCTCGTCGTCGCAGTTATTGATAACGGCATGGGATTGCTCGGTTATGGAGCTGGAATTCAGTACCTCGTTACGGGTGCAGTTCTATTGGTCTCAGCAGGCGTCGATGCAATTTCACGTCGCGGAGCCTTAACAAACTAAGTAATAGGCATGGATTTGTTGCATCAGCGAAAGGCGCGTAGCCTTTCGCCTGCAACTCCAGCGGGAGTGGTGAAATGGCAGACACGCAAGTCTTAGGAACTTGTGCTCCGGCGTGCGGGTTCAAGTCCCGCCTCCCGCACCAGAAGTACATCTTCAAGAGAGATCAATGATGGCAAAGCAATCTCCAGCCAAAATAAAAAAACTCCGAGGCGAAGCTATGCGCGCAGCTGCTGCTCGAAAGGCAGAGCGTGCTCAGAGCAGAGATACATCTGCACAAGGCGACGCCGAACTCGATGCCTATGCCGCAGTCGATGGAGTGTGGCGCGAACTAGGGCTTGCAGCTCCAGTGCGTCGGGCTCTCATCGACGAGGGGTATTACAAACTCAGCGACCTTCGTAAGACCTCACTCGATGCGATTAAAGATTTACATGGAATGGGCCCTAATGCCATCCGCATCATTACCTCTGCGATGAAGAAGGCCGATCTCTCATTTAGAAGGTAATAGCTAGCGCACAATAACCCCCTGCAACTCATTTGCAGATGAGAAATATCGGCGATTTTTATTATCAATTTCCTTCAGTTAATATTTCCCACGTTCACGAGTTCTACGTATTAGCCCCGGCTTAGTAGACGGCAACCCTCCACCGCGGTGGGGTGCTCCGGGTGACGAACAGGTCAGTTAACTGGCAAGCGCGAATTTCAAAGTTGAATACATCGCACTCGCTAATAACTGACATCTACTGCGATGGAGATAGACATGTCTAACAATTGGTCATTTGAAACCCTGCAGATTCATGCAGGACAAACTGCAGATCCGACAACTGGTGCACGCGCACTTCCGTTGTATCAGACAACTGCATATGAATTCCGCGATACAACGCATGCTGCAAACCTTTTTGGTCTAGCAGAACTTGGAAATATCTATACCCGCATCATGAATCCAACCCAGGATGCAGTCGAACAACGTCTTGCAGCTCTCGAAGGTGGCGTAGCCGCACTGTTAGTTGCTTCAGGTTCTGCGGCAACTACGTACTCAATTCTCAATGTTGCAGAAGCTGGCGATCACATCGTCTCTAGCCCAAGCCTCTATGGCGGCACATATAACTTGTTCCATTACACCCTTCCAAAGTTTGGCATTGAGGTCACATTTGTTGATGACCCAGGCGACCCAGAGTCATGGAAGAAGGCCGTCAAGCCAAATACAAAGGCTTTCTTTGGCGAGACGATTGCTAATCCAAAGAATGAAATTCTCGATATTAAGACAATTGCAGATATCGCTCACTCCATTGGCGTTCCACTGATTGTTGATAACACTGTTGCAACTCCTTACCTGATCAAACCAATTGAATACGGTGCAGATGTAGTTGTTCACTCAGCAACTAAGTTCCTATCAGGTCATGGAAACGCTGTTGTTGGTGCAATCATCGACGCTGGAAAGTTTGATTACGCACAACACCAAGATCGCTTCCCTGGCTTTAATAAGCCAGACCCTAGCTACCACGGCCTGGTCTTCTCGCAGGCGCTCGGCGTAGGTTCTGCATTTGGCGCAAACTTGTCCTACATCTTCAAGATTCGCTTGCAATTGCTTCGCGATATCGGAGCCGCAGTATCACCATTTAATGCATGGTTACTGGCACAAGGTCTTGAGACTCTCTCACTTCGTATGGAGCGCCATATCGAGAATGCGAAGGCTGTTGCTACATGGCTTGAAGCACATCCCGATGTTGAGAAGGTGAACTATGCAGCTCTGAAGTCATCTCCATGGAACGCTCTTGCAACTAAGTACGCACCTAAGGGGCCAGGGGCTGTCCTATCCTTCGAACTTAAGGGTGGCATTGAAGCTGGTAAGAAGTTTGTGGAATCTCTCGAACTCTTTAGCCACGTTGCCAATATCGGTGATGTTCGCTCTTTGGTTATTCATCCTGCAACGACAACGCACTCACAGCTATCTCCAGAAGAACAGCTTGAGGCAGGAGTAACTCCGGGACTTGTTCGACTAAGTCTTGGCCTTGAAAATATCAATGACATTAAGGCAGATCTAGAGGCAGGTTTTACAACCGCTCGAGGTTAAGAGTTAATTGATAAAGCTGTAAATAACGAGAAGGCCGCCAACGGTAAGCACAATTGCCGTGGCGGCTTTTTTGTGGAGAAAATTTTGACCCGCAGGTAGAAATGTAGATGCAAGAAGCAGCGCACCTGGAACTATGAGAAGCAAGCTGTGTGCAAGGACTGATGATTTACCGGTCTGATACCGCAAGTTGATAAGTCCAACTGCCAATAAGAGATAGCCGCCCATACGAAAGTTATTGATCTTCTGCATATTCATACCGTGATAGTAAAGCAGAAGGGCGCCGGTTACCCGACGCCCTTCCGTTAATTACTTATTAACTTTGTAAGTTAATTAGTGATCTGCTGGCATACCTTCTGCGTGTGACTTCATGCGTGCGATCTTCAAAATTGTAAGACCGAATACGCACTTCGCGAGAATATCTGCGATTGTGTAACCAACCTGTACACCGACGAATGATGATGCTGTTGGATCACCGTTCATTCCGAGGATGTATGAAATTGGGTATACGCCCCATGTTGCGATGAGAAGAAGACGCAAACGTCCTACTGTCTCGCCGACGCCAGCTGGCTGACGATCGAGTGACTTTCCAAGCTCTACGAATAGTACGTAAAGAATGTAAAGGAATGGGATTGTTGAAAGAACACCGTAAAGAATTGCTGTGTTCTTATCTGATGAAATTTCACCAGGGTAACCAAGCGCGATCATTGCAGCTGATGCTGGAACGAGGCGTGTGATAAGTGAACGTGAAACTTCCTTAGCAAGTGCCAATACTGCAATAACTTCTACAAGTAGAAGTGGCACTGTGAGAAGCCAGTCAACGTAGCGGTATGCCTCGTTGAATGCGCCTTGGTCTCCTGAAACATTTACTGCCATTCCGTCTGATGCTTCATTGAATGAGTTGAAGATACGGAAGTAGTGGTAACCAGCAATGAATGTAACCATTGATGACATCACTAGAGCATTGCGGTACTTAGGCAGAACGCGTGACTGTGACACGAGGGTGTAGACAGTGCAAGCGAGCATTGAGATCAAACCAAATGAAAAGATGTTATAAACAAGGTTCCACTGGTTATGGTCGAGTGTTACTGACATGTAGTAAGCCTCCATGAGTGCTATATCAGTGCAGGCCAGGCGGCCTGAAAGTTCTACAATTTCTGAAGACCTCGAGGAGCTTCAGCTCTGCAGACATGTCAATTGTGAACCACCTGCGAAGGATTTGCACCCATATACGAGACTTTTTTAGCTTTTTTTCGAGTTGCGTGAGCGTAAATGCGCCCTAGAATCGGACATTTCACCCCGTTCGATACCCTTGCCACGTGATAAACCAACTGCGAGATTTACGCCAATTCAAGGGCTTTTCAAGCCTTGCCTTCTCCCGCTTTATCTCCAATGTCGGTAACGGCGTCTCTCCCATCGCCCTCGCCTATGGCGTTCTCAGCCTCCCTCACGCCACAGGTCGAGATCTTTCAATTGTGATGGCGGCGCGCTTTATCCCACTTGTTGCCTTCATGCTCTTTGGTGGCGTCATCGCAGACCGCTTTCAACGAAATCGCCTGGTGGGCGGCAGCGACATGCTCGGAAGTTTCTTAGCCGCAACAAGTGCCATCTCACTTATCGCAGGTTTCTCCAGCGTTTGGTTGCTGGCACTGATGGGCGGGCTCTTTGGAATTCTCAATGCTATCTGGTGGCCTGCAATGTCAGGGGTGCTCCCTGAAATTTTGCCAAAAGAGAAGTTGCAGGAAGGAAATGCTGTCATCGGTTTGATGACAAATATTGGTTACATCATCGGAACACTCGGTGGTGGAATTCTTGTATCAACAGTCGGATCCGGATGGGGCTTACTTGTCGATGCAAT
>JBAWXP010000024.1:0-10991 GCA_037143995.1 Actinomycetota bacterium | reverse complement strand
GCAGTGGTGCCTTCATACAAGGTGTCGATCTTTGCATCGCGAACATATTGTTCGAGTGGCCAATCGCGAGTAAACCCTGCACCACCAAATGTTTGAAGAGACTCGGTACCCAGAAGTGTCCATGATTTTTCAGAACCAAATCCCTTTACAACCGGAAGAAGTAAATCATTGAGTCTCTCCATCGTTTCAAGTTTTTCAGCGTCTGCTGCAGCGCGAGCTAATTCGATCTCATCTTGGATGGATGCGGTGTAGAGAACAAGTGCGCGCATACCTTCGGAGTAAGCCTTCTGCACCATCAGCGAACGACGCACATCTGGGTGCTTGATAATGGTTACACGCGGGCTGGCTTTATCGTTCATGACCTTCATATCCCCGCCCTGCACACGAGTCTTGGCGTAGGCAAGTGCTTGTTGGTAACCGGCTGAGAGAGTTGCAATCGCTTTAGTGCCGACCATCATGCGGGCGAATTCAATAATCTTAAACATCTGTGCAATACCTTGATGCACATCGCCTAGTAAGTAACCCACAGCAGGTTCTTTCTCGCCGAGATTTACTTCGCAGGTTGCTGAAACATTGAGACCCATTTTATCTTCAAGCGCTGTGACATAGACACCGTTGCGCTTTCCCAGATCTCCAGTTTTTAGATCAAACATAAACTTTGGAATGAGGAAGAGTGATAAACCTTTTGTTCCTGGTCCACCACCTTCGCGGCGAGCGAGTACAAAGTGCATCACATTCTCATAGAAATCTGCATCCCCCGAAGTGATGTATCGCTTATTTCCTGTGATGTGCCACGTTCCATCTGCCTGTCGCACAGCTTTAGTACGACCTGCACCAACATCTGAACCTGCATCAGGTTCAGTCAATTGCATCGTTGCACCCCAATGGCGTTCAACCATGTGCTTTGCCATGATCTTCTGATCTTCTGTTCCTAAAACATAAGCAACCTGCGCGAATGCATAACCAGATGCATAGAGATGAATTCCAGGGTTAGAACCAAGAACCATCTCAGCAATTGCCCACCGAACAGATTGTGGAATTTTCATCCCACCTAAATCAACAGGTGCATCAAGGCGCCACCATTCACCATCGACATATGACTTATATGATTTAATAAAACTGGCAGGAAGATTTACATCGCCAGTTGCACGATTGAGTACAGCACCGATTCGATCACCGTCAACGAAAGATGCAGCAAGATCGTTCTCACATAAACGCTTCATCTCTTCCAACATTCCCATCGCTGTATCGCGATCTAAGTCAGAGTAGATAGAGGTACCTAAAACTTTTTCGCGACCAAGAAGATCAAAGAGGCAGAATTCGATATCGCGCAGATTGGCTGTGTAATGGCTCATGGGGCAATGGTGCTACCCGCCAGTAACTTACGCAAGCGTGCCAAGACCTTTTCTCACCATTAGCCCCTGGGATATCTGGAATTCATCTCTTGCAAGCAGTATTGCGCTATGAAGATCCTGATTGTTGGCGGTGGAATTATCGGCACAGCCCATGCCCGAGCCGCCCTCATGAAGGGCCATGAGGTAATTCATCTCGAGCGCGATGTGACACCACAGAGCGCATCAGTTCGAAACTTTGGCCTTATCTGGGTAAGTGGTCGTCGAAGTGGAGAAGAGCTAGATGTTGCGATTCGCGCTCGCGAAATTTGGGAAGAGATTCATGTAGAAAACCCTGGACTAATCTTTCGCGGCAATGGCTCTCTCACGCTTGCACAGAATGAAGCCGAACTTCGAGTCATGGAAGAGTGTTTAGAGAAGAGTGATGCCCATGCGCGTAAGTGGGAGATCTTAGGTAAGAAAGAGACGCAGAGGATTAATCCAGCTTTGCGTGGAAATTTTATTGCATCACTGTGGTGTCCACTCGATGGCGCTGTTGAACCAGATTCCGTATTGACCTCACTTCGCCAAGGACTTCTTAAGAATGAGAATTACATCTGGAGAAATTCAGTTGATATTGTCGATATTAAATCATCGGGAGATCGCGTCACCGCAGTTGCGAAGAGCGGTGAAGTCTTTGAGGCAGATTTTCTTATTCACTGCCCCGGTGCTGATCACAGCTCAATCTTTAAAGAACAATTTGATACTGCTCCGATAAGAAAAGTTTATCTGCAGATGATGAGTACCGCCCCGTTTAAGGAAGAGATCACCACATCAATTGCAGATGGAGATTCGATGCGCTATTACCCAGGGTATGACGTTCCCAGTTTGAAGCACCTACCTGCGCAACACCCGATTGCGGAAAAAAACCATATGCAACTACTTCTTGTCCAGCGCGCAGATGGAACTATCACGATGGGCGACACACATGCATTTGACGAGCCATTCCCATTTAAGTTAGAAGAGCCGCCGTACCAATACCTACATGACATCGCCAGCGATTTATTTGGAAGAAAACTTCCACCAATTACACACAGGTGGAGTGGTGTATATAGCCAACAGACTGAGGGAGCGGTCTGTGATCGCCGCCGAATCGCAACCAACATTATTTCGGTCACCGGTCCCGGAGGACGCGGAAACTCACTCGCACCAGCGATTGCAGAAACCACCTTAGGAGAAATTAAATGAAACTAGAGATGGCTGCTTTTGACGTCGCAGGAACAACGGTAAAAGATGATGGAATTGTTATTGAAGCTTTCAAAGTTGCATTTGAGAATACTCAACCAGACTTGTGGCCATCTAAAGGTAGCGAATGGACTCAGTATGCAATCGACACCATGGGTCAATCAAAGATCGATGTATTTACAGCGCTCCTTGGAGATGCCGAAGCTGCCTACCAAGCAAATATTGCCTTTGAGGAAGCTTATGTGAATGAAGTTGCAGAGCAAGGAATCTCGCCAATTCCAGGAACAGTCGAACTCTTCGCTGCGCTTCGTGAAAAAGGGATTCCAGTAGTTTTAACTACAGGCTTTAGTCGTTCGACTCTCAATGTATTGCTGACGGAATTGAATTGGTTTGACCTTGTAGATCTCACAGTGACACCAGAAGAGGCAGGTCGTGGAAGGCCCCATCCAGATATGTTGCAATTTGCGGCACAGAAAGTGAATGCGCCATCACCAGAGTTCTCGCTTGTGGTGGGGGATACAGCTTCTGATATGAAATCTGGAGTTGCTTACGGATCCAAGTACATTTTCGGTGTTTTGAGTGGCGCTCATTCGCACGAACAACTTATTGCAGGCGGTGCGACATCTGTTGTTAACTCCGTAGCCGACATTTCGTCACTTCTATAACCCCAGTTCGTCAACTCACGTTCAATAAACATATTCAAATAGTTAATCTTTAGACCCCCTTCCGTTATCCATACAAGTTAATACTCCTCGCACAATCCTTAGGAAGGGATCAAAAATATGCGCGCAAAGCGTTTAGTAGTTGCTGCAACATCTGCAGCAATCTTGGTATCAGGTCTTGTTGTTGCAACAGGACCTGCACAAGCAGCAGTTAACTTCTGTAAAGTTCAAAACCTCCAGCAGGCAGGCGGCATGGATGCCCTTGTTAAGGCTGCAAAGGCTGAGAAGGAACTCAACATCATCACAGTCCCACGCGACTGGGCTAATTACGGTGAAGCAATTGACTTGTTCACAAAGGCATTTGGCATCAAGATCAACGATGACAATCCTGAAGGTTCATCAGCTTACGAAATTCAGACAATCAAGACAGCGCCTGCTTCAAAGCAGCCAGATGTTGTAGATATCGGTGTTTCAGTACTTCCAGATGCACTTGGAATTGGCCGTAAGGCTCTCTTTGCTCCTTACAAGGTAGCAACATGGAATGACATTCCTGCAGAGTGGAAAGATGAGACCGGACTTTGGTACGGCGATTACTACGGTGTGCTAGCAATCTCTTACGATGCATCACTTACTAAGGCACCTACATCAATCAAGGCACTCCTTACAGATCCTGCATATAAGGGTGCATTTGCACTTACTGGAGATCCAACATCTTCACAGCAGGCTCTTATGGCTCTCTTCGCGGTTGCAGCAGCAAACGGCGGTAGCGCGACGAACATCATGCCAGGAATTGATGCAATCAAGGCTTCAAAGGCTGCTGGAAACTTCGTTTCAGTAGTTGCAAATTCAGCGAACTACGCAGCTGGTGCATACAAGGCGACACTTACATGGGACTTTAATGGCCCAGGTTCAATCGCATCTTCAACTGCAGCTGGTAAGCCAGTTAAGTTTGTAATGCCTTCAGATATCGCACTACAAGGAACACCTTACCTACAGGCGATCAACACAAAGGCACCACACTGCGCAGCAGCTCGCCTCTGGGAAGAGTTCTTGTACTCACAGAACATCGGTAAGGGTTCAAAGGACCTCACAGCAGCTGATATCAAGCTCTCAGGTTCAAAGTTGTTCAAGGTAATTACAGGCGGACAGAACATCTGGGTAACCGGAGCTGCTCACCCAATTACAGAAGCTGCAATGATCAAGAAGAAGACAATCGTTGATGCACCTGAAGGATTTGCAATTCCTAAGACTGCGAAGCGCATTGCTCCATCACCTGATCAGCAGACAGATCAGAAGGCTATTGTTGTAACTGAATGGCCAAAAATCTAAATATATGAACCCTTCAACGAATTCAAACGTTGACGTGAAAGGCGCCCTAGTTAAAAAGGGCGCCTTTCACGGTTTCTTCACCTCTTTTCCTCTACCCCTTGCTCCAATTTTTATCTTTCTCCTTTTCTTCTTTTTATGGCCGATTACAGCGCTTACCGGCAATGCTTTTAAGAGCAATGAAGGCGCCTTTACTTTTTCAAATATTACGATGCTCTTTCAAGACCCATACCGAATGGCATTTAAGAACAGCATCTCACTCGGGTTAATTTCAGCTCTCGTAGGAGCGATACCTGGATTGGCAATCGCCATCGCGATTGAAAAGCAAGGTAGTCGCACATTAAAGAAATTCATTTCTTCGATTAGCGGCGTGCTTGCAAATACTGGTGGCGTGCCACTTGCCTTTATGTTTCTAGCAGCCTTTGGTCCAGCAGGTTTAGTCATCACCGCCTTGAAATCAGTCGGTATTGATTTATACGGGCTCGGATTCAATCTATTTTCATTTACGGGATTGATTATCGTTTATGCATATTTTCAAATCCCCATCATGGTAATTGTTATTACTCCTGCCCTAACGTCGCTGCGGAAAGAGTGGAAAGATTCGGCGGCCAGCCTTGGGGCTTCTAGATTTCAATATTGGCTAAAAGTAGGAATTCCAATTCTGATGCCATCATTTATCGCATGCTACCTATTGCTCTTTGCAAGCGCATTCTCTGCATTTGCTACAGCGCGAGCAATGACCGTAGGAAATATTGCTCTCGTCCCATTGCAGATTGGTTCACTGGTTGATGGAAACGTCACAATAAATCAGGCAAACCTAGGATATGCGTTGGCATTTGGAATGATAGTTGTCTCGCTCTTTGCGATGATTCCTTATATCTGGATTCAATCGCGAACATCAAAGTGGCAGAACCGATGAAAAACCTAGGTTCAAAGCTCACACTTGTAATTGCTGGAGTCTTTATATTCTTCCCAATTTACGCAGCGACGGAATTCTCATTTAGAACTGGGGCAACACACAGCCATGGTTTCGCTGCATATCGCTGGATCTTTGAACAGAGCGGTTTTCTCGAAAATTTAGGTATCACCCTACGAATCACTGCCCTTGCAGTAATTCTTAACCTAGCAATCATGGTTCCCACCGTCACTTGGCTACATCTATCAGGGCAACGCTATAAGCGCCTCATAGAGATTCTTACAATTTTGCCTCTGATTATTCCAGTTGTCGCACTAGCCACAGGAGCACAGTTATCGATGCCAGGCTTTATGCAAAACAGCGTCTACGAACTCTCATTTATGTATGTTGTTGTTGCAATGCCATACACCTATCGCGCACTAGATATTGGTTTATCTGGCCACCCACTATCGACTTTGACTAATGCTGCAAGAAATCTCGGGGCATCGTGGCTAAAAGCGCTGACATCGGTTGTCATCCCCACGATTCGCCCCTCCGTGCTTGCTGCACTTTTCTTAATGATTGCTCTATCGCTCGGTGAATTTACCCTGGCGCAACTGCTCCACTGGACAACTTTCCCAGTGTGGGTAACAAATGTATCCCAGCAGAATGTTATGGGAGCCACTGCCCTAGGAATGGGTTCATTGTTCTTTGCATGGATCCTGCTTTTCGCATTTAGTTTTATCGGTGGAAGAAATTCATCGACAGTACAGGAAGAGGAATAATCGTGAGCAACTCACTTCAAGTTAAAGGATTGCGACGTCAATTTGGAAACGTCGTTGCGCTAGAGGAATTCAATCTTGATGTTGCGAAAGGTGAGTTAGTTGCGTTGCTTGGCCCATCTGGTTGCGGAAAGACGACTGCGCTTCGCATTATTGCTGGACTTGAGAAGTCAGATGCAGGATCAGTAATTCTCAACGGTAAAGATATTTCTAGTACAGCTGCACATATGCGAAATATGGGTATGGTATTTCAGGCTTACAGCCTCTTTCCCCACCTTACCGTTGCTGAGAATGTTGCCTTCGGTCTCAAGATGCGCAAAATTGGCAGAGAGAGTCGAGATGCGAAGATAGATTCAATTCTGGAGTTGGTCGGCCTACACACTCACCACAAGCGTTTTCCTCATCAGCTCTCGGGAGGCCAACAGCAGCGCGTTGCTTTAGCCAGAGCTCTTGTCATTGAGCCAGAGGTTCTTCTTCTTGATGAGCCACTCTCAGCGCTGGATGCTCAAGTTCGCACCAATCTCCGCGAGGAGATTCGCCGCCTACAACTCTCTCTCGGAACTACAACGCTCTTTGTTACACATGATCAAGAAGAAGCTATGGCTATCTCAGATCGAGTTGGCGTAATGAGTAATGGTCGCCTAGAGCAGATCGATATACCCGATGCTCTCTATAACAACCCAGCATCAACTTTCGTGGCCAACTTTGTGGGAACCATGAACCACATACCTGGCATGCAGCAAGGAGATACTGTCACGATTTTTGGAAAGAATATTCGTGTGAAGAATTCAAAAGGAAGCAACGGTTCTGTATCGGTCCTTGTGCGACCAGAGAGTATTGAAGTCACACGAACATCAGGTAGTGGGAATGCGAAGATCATCACTCGATCATTCCTCGGTGCCTCTTCACAGATTATCTGTCAGACTCCAGAAGGTGCGGTAATTCAGGCGCTGATGCCAAGCCATGAATCCGGAGATCTTCATCCAGGTGAAGATGTAACGCTGAATGTAACTTTGAATGAGGTGCTTGTTTCACATGGGTAAATCACTCGACGGAAGGATAGTTCGCTCGAGGGCAACTTCAGAATCAAAGTGGACGGATTTGGTGATGGATAGCGGTGAGATTGCTGTCGGAAGTGAACCTCGCGAACGTATAGCCCTTGCTACTTTCATCCATCTTAGTGATTTGCACATTTGTGATGCAGCTTCTCCTGCACGCCTAGAGTTTCTCGATCGACTTGCAGATCCAGACCACCCACTTTCAGCACTTATTCCTTACGTTGGCACTTATAGAGCACAAGAATTTCTGACAACACAAGTTCTCGAAGCGATGGTCAAAGCGGCTAATGAGATTACACATGCACCAATGACAGGTGCACCAATCGATGCAGTTGTAGTGACCGGTGATGTAACCGATAACGCACAGAGCAACGAGCTGCATTGGTATAAGACAATTCTTGAAGGCGGAAAAGTAAATCCCAAAAGTGGTCACGCTGAGAAATCCGAGGCTGCTCATTCATCGAATCCTGATACCTATGACGTGCGCTTCTATCATCCCGATGGTCCACCCTCAGGGATGGAAGCCGATCGCCCCCATACTGAGTATGGATTCCCTCATTACAAAGGCCTTCTTGCTGCTTCAGAGAAAGAATTTACCGCTGAAGGCATGAAACATAAGTGGCTGGCAGTACATGGAAATCACGATGCACTATTACAGGGAACTGCTGCACCAACACCAGCCCTCGATGAATTAGTGCAAGGAAGTGCAAAACTTTCAGGACTGAAGAGTATGGATGATTTAGCAACCCTCTTTTCAGGTTTCGGTGAAGTTGGACCTGCTCTATATCCAGGTATTGATCAACTCAACACAGTTGAAGTCAGTGCTGACTCTCGACGCAAATTAGTCGAGATCAAGGATTGGGTAGATATCCATACCAATTGTGGACACGATCATGGCTTAGATCACGAGCAACCAGAGACTGCATATTGGTATCGCAATATTGGTGCACGAGTTCGTCTGGTTGGTCTAGATACCGTCAATAGATACGGCGGATGGCAAGGATGTATTCACCGCGAACAATTTGAATGGCTTGCAGAGCTTCTGGAATCCTCAAAAGATAAATATGTTGTTTTATCATCACACCATCCATTGGAAAATCTATTTAACGGATACGTTCCAGATGAAATCGTACCACCAGCGTTGGAAAAAGAAGTTATTGCACTACTTGAAAAGTATCCCAACGTTATTCTCTGGTTCTCAGGACATGTACACGATCATAAGATTCAAGAGTCCTTAAAGAAGGATGGAACTCATGCATTTTGGGAGATTCGCACCGGTTCACATATTGACTGGCCGCAACAATCTCGAATTATAGAAATTATGAAGGCTGAAAATGGTCAGATTGTGATCGGTACTTCAGTTGTAGATCATGCAGGACCATTACTTTTTGAGGGAACTGAGCAAGAGTTAAATGATCCGGTAGCGCTCGCCGGTTTCTCCAGGCTATTGGCAGCAAATGATTGGCAGCGTCACCGCGAGGGCGTTAACTCATTTGAAACACTAGAAGGTGCCCAAGAGGATAGAAATATTTGGCTATGGGCGAACGATCCACTTGATTAGCCAGAAGGCGTTATAGGCTCTGCCCGTGCTACTCAGTGACCGCGATATCCGCTCTGAAATCCAATCTGGCCGCGTCGCCGTCGAACCATTTGAAGAGGCGATGATCCAGCCATCCTCAGTTGATGTTCGCCTCGATAAGTTCTTCCGCGTCTTTGAAAACCACAAGTACTCAGTGATCGACCCATCAATCGAACAACCCGAGCTCACTCGCGAAGTTATCGCCGAAGATGGCGAGGCATTTATCTTGCACCCAGGCGAATTCGTTCTTGCCAGCACCTACGAAATCATCACACTTCCGGATGACATCGCAGGTCGCCTCGAAGGAAAATCATCACTCGGTCGTCTTGGCTTACTTACTCACTCCACTGCAGGTTTTATCGATCCAGGTTTTTCAGGCCACATCACGCTCGAGCTTTCCAACGTTGCCAACCTTCCTGTGAAGTTATTTCCAGGCATGAAGATTGGTCAACTCTGTCTCATCAAACTCTCATCCCCTGCTGAGCATCCGTACGGTTCAGCGATTTACGCTTCACGTTATCAAGGACAGCGCGGACCTACTCCAAGCCGTTCCTTCATGAACTTTCACCAGAGTAAAATCAAATAAGAACCTAGATAATTCTTATCTGGGGGGAATAACAACCAGGCATAAGGGGTTGAATTAGGTATGAAATATATTGTTATCGGCGTTATCGCACTCGTTATTCTCTTTGTTGTAGCTCAATACAACCGCCTCGTCAGACTTAACATCACAGTCGATGAAGCATTCGCGCAGATCGAAGTTCAACTCAAGCGCCGTGCAGATTTGATCCCGAACCTTGTTGAAACCGTAAAAGGTTATGCCAAGCACGAACAAGGAACATTTGATGCTGTTGTTGCAGCGCGTGCCAAGGCAACTAGTGCATCAACGGTTGCTGATGTTGCAGCAGCCGATGGCGCACTCACCAACGCACTTCGTGGATTACTCGCAGTCGCTGAGGCATATCCAGATCTCAAAGCTTCCAGTAACTTCTTATCCCTACAAGAAGAACTTTCAACGACAGAGAATAAAGTTTCTTTCTCTCGCCAGTTCTATAACGACAATGTCCGCTCACTGAACACAGCGGTAAAGACCATTCCTACCAGCTTCTTTGCGGGCTTTGCCAAGGTTACTTCTCGCGAATTCTACGAAGTAGAAAATGCCGCAGATCGTAACGTTCCTAACGTTAAGTTCTAAAAGCTACGATGGCTGAAAATAATTTTCGCGCGCTCCAATCGGCAAATAAGGGAAAGACATACTTTCTTCTTGCATCCATGGGCGTACTCACATGGCTCGTTGCATATGCAGCGCTGACATATTTTGGAACCGGAACTACAACTGCAATCGTTCCATTGGCAGTAGGTATTGCACTCGTTGGAGTGTGGGGCTCGTATTACGGTTCAGATAAGTTAGTCATCACAATGACTGGCGCGAAAGTTATTCAACGTGAAGACAATCCAGAACTCTTTAATCTGATTGAAGAAGTCGTTCTTGCGAGTGGGCTGCCAATGCCTAAGGTTGCGATCGTTCAAGATAGTGCCCCTAATGCATTTGCAACGGGGCGAAATCCAGAGCATGCGCTGATTGCATTTACTACTCGAATTCTCGAAGTGATGGATCGCGACGAACTACAAGGCGTCATTGCGCACGAAATGTCACACGTTGCCAATCGCGACACCTTAGTTTCAGCAGTTGCAGCAACAACAGCGGGAGCTATTGCAATATTGAGCGATTTCCTGACCCGCATGATGTGGTTTGGTGGCGGGCGAGATCGCAACCGCGATAACGGTGGAAACCCGGTAGCGCTTGTTGTCTCACTCGTCGTTTTGATTTTGGCACCACTTGCCGCAATGTTGCTTAAATCTGCAATCTCACGCAAGCGTGAAGCGCTAGCTGATGCAACAGCTGTCTCATTTACACGTAATCCTGCAGGTCTTCGCAAAGCGCTAGAAGTCTTGGCGGCGGATTCAACTGTGGTGCATCAGAAATCAAATGCTGTTGCGCATATCTGGATTGAATCACCACTCGATGGAAAATCTGTCTCTAAGTTATTTAGTACCCATCCACCCATTGAAGAGCGCATTGCAACGCTTCGTGCGATGGAATCTCTAGGCC
>JBAWXP010000023.1:0-11185 GCA_037143995.1 Actinomycetota bacterium | reverse complement strand
ATTCCCACTTTAGCCACACCAAGTGCATCAACTCTTGAACCAATTCGTGGCGTTGCAGCTCGCGTTGTGCAGAGCATGGAAGCTTCATTGACAGTTCCGACTGCGACATCAGTTCGTGCAATTCCAGCGAAGTTGATGATCGACAATCGCATCGTTATCAATAACCATCTCAAGCGCACACGTGGTGGAAAAGTTTCATTTACTCACATCATCGCCTATGCAATGATCAAGGCGATCCGCGCGATGCCAGAGATGAATGCCTTCTATGGCGAACTCGATGGAAAACCTGCGCTCGGAAAACCAGAACATATCAATTTAGGTATCGCCATCGACTTGGCAAAGCCAGATGGAACTCGCCAACTTCTTGTTCCATCTATTAAGGGTTGCGAAGAACTTGATTTCGGACAGTTCTGGGTTGCCTATGAAGCAATAGTGAAGAAGGCGCGTGGGGGCACGCTCACTGTTGAAGATTATGCAGGCACCACTGTTTCACTCACCAACCCAGGCACCATCGGAACTGTTCATTCCGTTCCACGTTTGGTGCAGGGACAAGGGCTCATCATGGGCGTTGGCGCACTTGATTACCCAGCTGAATTCCAAGGTGCAAGTGAAGAAACTCTTGCCCGTATGGCTATTAGCAAAGTTTTAACCCTCACAAGTACATACGATCACCGCGTTATTCAGGGCGCGCAATCCGGAGATTACTTACGCCGCATCCACGAATTTTTACTCGGTGCAGAAGGTTTCTACGACGAAATCTTCACTGCCCTTCGTATCCCATACGAACCAATTCGTTGGGCTGTTGACTTTGCTGTAACGAAAGATGAAGAGATTGATAAGACTGCGCGTGTGCAGCAACTCATTCACGCCTATCGCACATGGGGACACCTCATGGCAGATATCGATCCACTTGTATACGTGCAGCGCACACATCCTGATCTTGATGTAGTCACACATGGACTTACCTTGTGGGATCTCGATCGCGAATTTGCAACAGGTGGATTTGGTGGAAAGAAGTTCCTTCCACTTCGTAAAATTCTTGGAATCCTACGTGATTCCTATTGCCGCTCTGTCGGCGTTGAGTACATGCACATTTCTATTCCAGAAGAACGCAAGTGGATGCAAGAACATATGGAAGTTGGCGTTTATCTGACTGCGCGCGAAGAACAACTTCGCATCTTGCGTAAGCTCAATAGCGCTGAAGCATTTGAGTCCTTCTTACAGACAAAGTTCGTTGGGCAGAAGCGCTTCTCCCTAGAAGGTGGCGAATCAGTAATTCCGATTACTGATGCAATCGTCTCGGCAGCTGCAGAGCGCGGACTCGATGAAGTATGTATCGGTATGCCACACCGTGGTCGCCTCAATATGCTGGCAAATATTGCAGGTAAATCTGTTGGACAAATCTTCCAAGAGTTCCAAGGACACTACGCCGAGAACCAAGTACACGGTTCAGGCGATGTGAAGTACCACCTCGGTACTGAGGGCGTCTTCACTGCAGAATCCGGCGCTAAGACAAAGATTTATCTCGCTGCAAATCCTTCACACCTAGAAGCGGTCAACCCAGTTCTTGAAGGAATTGTCCGTGCAAAGCAAGATCGCCTCAATACAAAGGGCGCTTACACAGTTCTACCAATTCTTCTTCACGGAGATGCCTCCTTTGCAGGCCAAGGTGTAAACGCTGAAACGATGCAGCTTGCCGGACTTCCCGGTTATCGCACAGGTGGAACTATCCATATCGTTGTCAATAACCAAGTTGGTTTTACTACTTCACCTGGTTCATCACGTACTGCTCGTTACTGCACAGATATTGCCAAGATGATTGAAGCACCTATCTTCCACGTCAATGGTGATGATCCTGAAGCATGTGTTCGCGTTGCACACCTTGCTTTTGAATATCGCCAAGCATTTAATAAAGATGTAGTGATCGATATGGTTTGCTACCGACGACGCGGTCACAATGAAGGTGACGAGCCAAGCTTTACTCAGCCGCTGATGTACAAACTCATTGATGAGAAGCGCACAACACGTACCTTGTATACCGAAGCTCTCGTTGGTCGTGGAGATATCACTCCAGAAGAAGCTGAAGAAATTGCGCGCGATTACCAGAAGCAGCTCGAAGATGTATTTGCATCCGTTGCCAACTACCAAGAAGAGCACGATCCGAACTTCGTGCCACCCATTGTTCCTAATGCAGAAGATGTTCCAACCTTTATCTCTGAGCAACTCATCCGTGAGATTGCAGCGACGCAGATTGCAGTTCCTGAAGGATTCCACGTTCACCCTAAGCTCCTGCCGCAGCTACAAAAGCGCGCTGAATCCATCAACGATGGGACTATCGACTGGTCAACAGGTGAAATGCTCGCCTTCGGTTCACTACTTAAAGAGGGTCGACCAATTCGTTTAGCGGGACAAGATTCACGTCGTGGCACATTCTCTAATCGCCACGCAGTCATTATTGATAAAGAGAATGGAAGCGAGTGGACTCCACTGCGCTCACTTATCTCCGATGCAAATCAATTCTTCGTCATCGACTCATTGCTCAGCGAATATGCAGCTATGGGCTTTGAGTATGGATACTCCGTAGTGCGTGAAGAAGCTCTCGTACTCTGGGAAGGTCAGTTCGGTGACTTCGCCAATGGCGCACAAACAATCATCGATGAATTTGTCTCATCTGCACTTCAAAAGTGGGGTGAGCGTTCTTCTCTCGTACTACTTCTGCCACACGGATATGAAGGCCAAGGACCAGATCACTCTTCGGCTCGTATTGAACGCTTCTTAGCGCTCTGCGCCGAAAAGAATATGACTGTGGCTCAACCATCAACGCCTGCTTCGTACTTCCACTTGCTCCGTTTCCATGCAGCAAATCCAAAGCGCCGCCCGATGGTTGTCTTCACTCCAAAATCTATGTTGCGACTTAAAGCTGCTGCATCATCAATGGCTGATTTCACATCGGGAACTTTCCTGCCGGTCATTGGAGATCCCGCCGTTACCAACGCATCACGTGTAATTTTCTGTTCAGGAAAGATTTATCACGACCTGATGGCAGAGCGCACGCGACTTAATGACAGCAGTACAGCAATTGTGCGCGTCGAACGTTTATATCCATTCCCAGTTACACAGATGGAAGTGGAAGCGAAAAAGTATCCAAACGCTAACTTGCTCTGGGTTCAAGATGAACCTGCCAACCAAGGTGCATGGCCACATGTTGCACTCAGCACCACTGAAGCAATTGGTGGAACAGCAGTCGATGGTCGCGTCCTACGTCGCATCTCACGTCGCGCATCCGCTTCTCCTGCAACCGGTAATCATCATCTGCACGAGGATGAGGCAAAGGCCTTATTAGTCGAGGCATTTACTCGCTAAGTAATCTCACCGATTAGCGCACGCACCTGCCATACCGCTATCGTTGGCAGGTTATGGAAATTCGTTCTTTTGCAGATTACCTACGCGGCCTTGATGATGCCGCGCTCATTTCCATATTTACCTACCGCCCAGATCTAGTCACTCCCGTTCCACCCGATATGGCAAGCCTGGCAGCTCGCGCCTCCTCTGCCCCCAGTTTGGCTCGTGCAATTGATGCGCTCAATCATTGGCAACTTCAAGTTCTTGAAGTCTGCGCCATCCTTGATGAACCATTCTCTGAAAAAGATGTTGCATCACTTACCGATAAGGCAGCGCTCTTTGTTATTCCAGGTCTGATTGAACGTGGCCTTCTCTATGCAGATAAAGATGGTCTTCGCACGCCAACAACCTTAAAAGATGTTTTAGGAAATGAGATTGCCGGCCTTGGACCTGCCTCGATGGCGAAGTTAAAGCTCAAGAAGTTAGATGAAGCACCAGCTGCGTCGAAGAAAGTTCTCGATGCCATGGTCTGGGGTCCACCTCGCGGAACTATCGGAGATATTAAGAAACCTGGTGCCGGAGTTCAATGGTTACTTGATGAAGGTTTTCTTATTCCATTTAATCAGCAGACTGTTGTTCTTCCTCGCGAAGTTGCAATTTACCTCCGCGGAAATAAAGTTCACAAAGCAATTACGACATCACAACCTAGCGTTGAGGGCGTAAAGCCAGATGCGCGAAATGTGCAGCTGGCATCTATTGCAAATATCTCAACTTTCTTACGTTGGACAGAGGAAATTCTTAATTTCTGGGCGCAAGAGCCTGCTTCTGCCCTGCGTTCTGGTGGTCTCGGTGTTCGCGATTTAAAGGAGATCTCACTCCATCTTGGCGTCGATGAAAGTTGTGCAGCGCTGATTGCAGAAGTTTCATACTGTGCCGGTCTATTAACGATTGACCCCGATGACAAAATTCTTCCGACGCATCAATTCGATATCTGGTTGACGCAGAACTCATCGAGCCGCTGGCTCACTCTTGCATCTGCTTGGTATTCATCTTCTCGTTTATCAGGGCTTGTCGGACGCGAGAGCAGCAAGAACGTTGCACCCCTTGGTCCTGAACTCGATAGATCAGGGGCTGCAAGCACTCGTCGTTTAACGCTCTCACTTCTTAATGAAAATTCAGAGATCGCACCTGGCTTTGATTCACTCTTTGCATCAGCGCTCTGGTTAGCACCATTGAAGCGCTCTGGTGGACTACAAAAGGATTACATCGCATTTACTCTGCGCGAAGCTGAGTGGCTCGGTATTACAGGGCAAGGTGTTATCTCTAGCTATGGCGCTGACTTCCTTGCAGGTGGAGATTGCGAATCAATCAATGGTGATCTACCAAAACCTGTTGATCACATACTTATTCAGAGCGATAACACCGCAATCGCACCAGGACCTCTTGAACATGAAGTTGCCCAAGAACTCGCGTTGATTGCAGATGTTGAATCTCGTGGAGGCGCCACAGTTTTCCGCTTCTCTGAAAGTTCTATCCGCCGCGGGCTCGATCATGGGCGCACAGGAGAAGAAATTGCAAAGTTCCTTAGCAAAACGTCAAAGACTCCTATGCCACAACCTCTGGAATATCTCATTGCAGATGTTGCAAAGAAGCATGGCAAGTTACGTGTGGGAAATACCGCTTCATTTATCCGTTGCGAGGATTCAGCGCTCATTACTCAAATACTTGGTGATAAGCGTCTTGATATCTTGGGGCTGCGAAAGATTGCACCAGAAGTCTTAATCTGTGGCCACGATGCAGCAGAGGCGATGAATATTCTTCGTAGTTGCGGCTATCTACCAGCTGGCGAAGATTCGCGCGGGCTCTTGCTGAGCGGTCCACGTATTCAACGCGCACAGACAAAGGCGCGTCCACCAAGAATTATTGGTGAATATGATCGACTCGATGAAGAGCAGATTGAGAGCGCCTTGCGCGCACTTCGCACCGGTGAAAAATCAAGCCGCAAACAGAGCACGATGCGCAATATTGCAACCGAGGCTCTTGGTTCACTGCCGCGTACAACTGCAAATGAAACTTTAGATCTCTTAAGTGATTACCTGCAGAATCAACCAAGTAAATCGCTCTCTATTGGATATGCCGATAACAATGGTTTGGTTTCACATCGAATTATCGATCCGCTGAAATTATCTGCCGGTTCACTCATAGCTCGCGATCACGCCACCGGTGAAGTACAGACCTTTAGAATTGCCCGAATTACGGGGGTTGCCGCCTTATGACAAGCGAGAAAGACCCTCAATACGGCAGACTTGAGCCTATGTTGGCATCTCTTGAGGCACTTGTTCGGTGTGAATCACCGACTGAAGATCTCGATGCCTGCCGCTCTGTTGTTCAACTTGCTGGAGATATTGCAACGCGAGTGCTTGGAACTCCTGCGCAGATTAAAGAGATTGAAGGTCGTCCAGTTTTTTGGTGGGGAGCAGAACGCCCTGATGTTCTCGTCCTTGCACATCTCGACACAGTCTGGCCACATGGTTCCTACCAACCACTCTGGGAGGTAAAGGGCGATGTACTTCGCGGCCCCGGAACTTTCGATATGAAGGCGGGATTCGTGCAAGCGCTCTTTGCACTCAAAGGTATTGAAGGATCTGTAGCCCTTGTTGCTACAACAGATGAAGAGACTGGAAGCCACGCATCGAAGGCGCTAATAAAAGATTTAGCATCAACTGCAAAGGCAGTTCTTGTTCTTGAAGCATCCCTCGATGGCAAGGTAAAGACAGGTCGCAAAGGAACTGCGATGTATCAAATTACGATACGAGGACTTGCTGCACATGCCGGTCTCGAACCCGAGAAGGGCGTGAATACAACAACTGAAATTGCACATGCAATTTTGGCGCTAGCAGCCCTTGAGAATGCAGCACATGGAACAACTGTGGTGCCAACTCTGCTTCACTCTGGAAATACAACAAATACAGTCCCTGATTTAGCAGTTCTCGATATCGATGCACGTTCATTTTCACAAGCAGAGCTTGAAAGAGTCGATGCCGCCATTAAGAATTTTGTAGCAGTAAATCCCAAGGCGAAGTTAGAAATCACCGGTGGGCTCAATCGCCCACCATTGCAACCAACTTCAACAAAGGCGCTCTATGAGCGCGCCGAAAAGGTTGCGGCTGCCATTGGTATGAAGCCATTGGGATGCGCAGAAGTGGGTGGAGCAAGCGATGGCAACTTCGCAGCAGCAGCTGGCGCACAGGTACTCGATGGACTTGGCGCTGTCGGTGGCGGAGCACATGCACCTACCGAATGGGTCAGTATCTCTTCCATGCAAGAGCGCAGCGATTTCCTGCACGCTTTCATTAAAGACCTATTAGCAAAGGATGCGCACTCGTGACCGATGGACCACTGATTGTCCAGAGCGATAAGACAATTCTCCTTGATGTTGATCACGTTCTATCAACTGAATGTCGCCGCGCTATTGCACCCTTTGCAGAACTGGAACGTTCTCCAGAACATATCCATACCTATCGCTTAACAAATCTCGGTCTCTGGAATGCGCGAGCTGCAGGACATGATGCAGAGTTGGTTATTGATACGCTCATTAAATATTCACGGTACGCAGTTCCACATTCACTCTTGGTCGATATTGCAGAGACAATGTCTCGTTACGGTCGTCTGCGCCTTGAAGCAGATCCAGTTCATGGACTCATTCTTGTCACTACCGATACAGGAGTGCTTGAAGAGGTAATCCGTGCAAAGAAGATTGCTCCACTGCTGGGTGTGCGTATTGATAAGGAAACTATCGCGGTTCACCCAAGCCAGCGCGGACAGATCAAACAATCACTTCTTCGTCTCGGTTGGCCCGCAGAAGATTTCGCAGGATATGTCGATGGTCAAGCACATGACATTGCGCTCAAGCAAGATGGTTGGAAGATTCGCCAGTACCAAGAGCATGCAGCAGAAGGTTTCTTTCATGGCGGATCAGGCGTTGTAGTTCTTCCCTGTGGCGCTGGAAAGACAATTGTGGGCGCAGCCGCTATGGCGCAGGTAAAGGCGACAACGCTCATTCTTGTCACCAACACAATAGCTGCGCGTCAATGGCGCGATGAGCTGCTCAAGCGCACAACGCTGACTGAAGATGAAATTGGCGAATATTCAGGAGCGAAGAAAGAGATTCGCCCTGTAACCATTGCTACATACCAAGTGATGACAAAGAAGAAGAATGGCGTCTACGCCCACTTAGATCTCTTTGATACTCATGACTGGGGTCTGATTATTTATGATGAAGTACATCTACTTCCTGCGCCAATTTTCCGCTTTACCGCAGATATCCAATCTCGCCGCCGCTTAGGACTTACTGCAACGTTGGTGCGCGAAGATGGGATGGAAGGTGAGGTCTTCTCACTCATCGGTCCAAAGAGATTTGACGTTCCGTGGAAAGAGATTGAAGCGCAGGGCTATATCGCTCCCGCTGAATGTATTGAGGTCCGAGTAAATCTCACCGAAGCAGAACGACTGTCGTATGCAACCGCCGAACCTGAAGAGCGTTATCGCTACTGCGCCACAACTCGCACCAAGCGTAATGTTGTTGAAGAGTTAGTTGCACATCATGCTGGCGAACAAGTACTTGTGATTGGCCAATATATCGATCAGCTCGATGATCTCTCTGAAACTCTCGGCGTTCCACTTATTAAAGGTGACACCCCGCAGAAAGAACGTGAGCGACTCTTTGCAGCATTTAGAACTGGCGAAATAACATGCTTAGTTGTATCTAAAGTTGCCAACTTCTCGGTTGACTTACCTGAAGCAACTATTGCAATTCAGGTATCGGGGGCCTTTGGATCGCGTCAGGAAGAGGCGCAACGTTTAGGTCGTATCTTGCGTCCCAAGGCAGATGGCCGCACTGCAAAGTTTTACTCTGTCGTCTCTCGAGACACTATCGACCAAGATTTTGCACAGAACCGTCAACGATTCTTAGCTGAGCAGGGTTACTCTTATCGAATTATTGATGCCGACGATGTTTTTCAAGGGAAGTTCTAAAGCGTTCTGGATCGACTTTGTAAAAGTCATGATGTTCGCCATTGATATGAATGACCGGAACTTCGTTTCCATATAACTTCTCAAGTTCTGGATTGCCATCTATATAGATGACATCAATGGTAAATGCGAGTTCCTCGCGCATACCTTCTAAGGTATTCACAGCGTTTTCACATAGGTGACAGCCGTGACGAGAGTAAACGGTGACCATGACTACATTCTCCCACCCTGATAGCGTTGCCCGCTATGAGGCGCTATTCCCAAAGAGTAATCAGCGCCCTGGTCACTCTTATTGCACTTCTGGCGCCAATTCAGTCTCATGCGCTCTCTAATTTCAAAGTTGCTCCCTCTACTGTCTGGGGTCATACCTTTGCAGGTAAGTCATCGGGAACAACCCAGACTCGACCACCAAAAGTTGCCCATCTAGATCAGAAATCAAAGTTTCAAATAAATTATAAGAACTTTCCAGAGTGGGCTAAGAAAGATTTTCAAGCAGCTGTAGATATCTGGGGTGCAAACTTTGCATCCAGCGTAACCATCACAATTGAAGCATCGTGGGGACGTTCTGCTTCCTTTGGTGTACTCGGTAGTGCGCGCCCAGGAAATTATTACTCTGGTTTTGATGGAGCACCTGATGCAAGTCTCTGGTATCCATCAGCACTTGCCAATGCACTTGCTGGAAAAGATTTAGATCCCGAAAATCCTGAGATGATTATTCAAGTTAATTCGATGGCGACTTGGAATACACGCAACGATGGAGCGCCGCGTTCTAATGAATATGACCTCGAATCTGTCTTTCTCCACGAGATGGCGCATGGCTTAGGTTTTCTCTCGACAGATTCCTATGACACATTCTTTGGATACGGAACCATCGAGCAACCAACACCGTATGACGCATACACACAGTTGCCAGATAAGCGACGCCTCGCAGATCTTCCTTCGCCATCACTTGAACTTGGAAAAGCACTTACATCACCCCTTGTCTGGGCTGGTGAAAGCGGCACAGCTGCTAATTCTGGAAAACCAATCGTTCTCTATACCCCGTCTCGATATGAAGAAGGATCATCTGTAAGTCATATTGATGAGACTACTTATGCCAACTTAGGCTCCAATTCGATTATGACTCCCAACTTAGATTCTGGAGAGATATATCGAGAGCCTGGATCGCTCTTACTTGGCATGATGCAAGATTTACGTCGTAAGCCGCCGGTGGGCGTTGCAGTAGGTGTGCCACAAGTTGTTCGTAATGCATCAGCACTTGTTGCAGATAGCTCTGCAATCATCACCTTTGATCCTCCAGCAAATGCACGTACAGCACAGATAACTAGCTATTCGGTACGTAATCTCAAGACAGATCAGGTCAAGAGTTCAACTGAATCCCCCATCACTTTTACTGGACTCAAAAATGGCACCAGCTACACCTTTAGTATCGTCTCATCTAATACAAATGGAACATCGGATGCGGTTATTACCGCGCCCGTAACTCCACAACCAGGATGGCAACGCTTTGTCATTGATGGTGATATTTCAATGAAACATGTAACAAGTATTAATTTTGATGGCAAACCTCTCATTGCTTATACCGATACAAAGAGTGGAATACTCAAAATTGCAACATGGAGTGGAAAAGCGTGGAAGAAGACCACGGTAGATGGAGCAGGCGGAAGTTCAGCTCGCACAAAGGCTCCGATCACTAGCCCAATCTCTCTCTGCGTAAATGGCAGTGGTACCAAGCAGACATTGCATATTTTTTATGGTGAGAGCCAGGATCGCGATCTTCATTATGTAACCTACGATGGAAAGAACCTCACCTACGAAATCGTTGATGGTAATGGCGTTCAAGTAAATGATTACAAAGATCCTGTGCGAGTCCGAACCGGCAGTGATGTCAGCACCTCAAGTGCCTGTGTTGCAACTGCAGGTGGAATCCAAGTCTTCTATCGCGACGATAGCCAAGGAATTCTTCTCGGTGCGACAAAGGCAAAGGGTGCTAAGAGTTGGAGTTATGAACTAGTCGATGGCGATCGCAAGACAGATGGCCGCTCAACGGGAGATGTTGCCTTCCATCTCAAAGCGCTCTTTGATGGCAAGAAGACCTATGTCGTATACGACTCTGTACTTACTATTAATCAGAAGAAGGAAGCTACTTCGGGTGAAGTTCGCGTTGCATCGCGCGATACATTCTCACCAGGAAATTGGAGCTACTTCAATATAGATACATCAGGAAGTGCAACTCCAATGACAGGCTTTGATGTCTCGATTGCAAAGACTCTCAATGGAATTCAGGCATCGTGGTTGATTTCATCTCCTGCGACAGCGCCCAACGCAAATAGAATTCGATGGAGCTTGATTCAAAATCCGCCAGCGCAAAACGTTGCAACAACAGAGCTCTACGGTGCGCCATCAAAGTATCTCAATACCGATGGAACTCTCATTGCCTTCAACTGCCAGTCGCGTCTATGCGTTCTCGACAGCGCGCGCGCCATACCTACAATTAAGTTGGTCTCATCTGATCAAAACCCAGATGGGATTGATTCTGCATGGGTTGTCATTGATCGTGTGAAATATCTGATCGCCTCTTACAAGGGCCAGCTTTCAATGTTCCGCCCTTAAATTACTTAGCGGCGATGTGGAAGATCGACACTGAGCCATCAGTGCCTTGAGCTAAACCATAGAGACCAATCTCTTTGGAATACGCGAGTGCAAGAGGATTAGATAATTCAGATGCTCCATATGCGCTGGCGATTACACCTTTACTATCTAAAGCTAGAAGTAAGAGTTGAGTTGTTGTTGGTTTCCAGCCACTTACTCC
>JBAWXP010000022.1:0-11438 GCA_037143995.1 Actinomycetota bacterium | reverse complement strand
TCCGAGGCCTCCAGCAATTTCAAGAAGCGCTAAAAGGGGAACTTGGTTTGGCTTCACCCCAACAGAGGCCATGGCAGCCATTACATCGGGCACCTTAACGAGCTTGGAGATGGCTGAACCGATTGCTGCAAATGCAAGTAAGGCTCCGAAAATAATGAGTGAAATAGTCATGATGTGACTTTAACATCAAAGAAAGATTTATTATGGTTCTGCAATGAGATTTCTAATCAATGTAATTGATGACATGACCAATTCAGGTACCTCAGAAGAGATGGTTGAAATTGATAAATTCAACGACAAGCTTCGAGATAATGGACATTGGATCTTTGCGTGGGGCTTGCAAGCACCCGAGAGTGCAACGGTGATTGATAATCGAAATGGTGCGAATGTCGAGACAGGGAAGCCGCTATTTGATGCGAAAGAGCATTACAGCGGACTTTGGTTGATTGAAGCCGAGTCCCCTGAGGTTGCAAAGGGACTTGCATTTGAAGCATCAAAAGCCTGCAATAGAAAAGTTGAACTACGCCCGCTGCACTGATTTCTCTTAATGAGAGCCATCTTTACACTCAAGATCTACGGCGCAGATTATTCGAAGAGAACTCACAGTAAACTCTTCTGCTATGAACGTCGATCTGAGCGTTGAAGAGCTATCGCCCGATGATTGGCAACGTCTTCGCGATATTAGATTGGCCGCTCTTCGCAGCGACGGCCATGCCTTTGGTGGCAATCTAGAAGCTGAGAGTGCAATGACTGAGAATGAATGGCGAGCTAAGTTTGAAATCTTTACGGGTCTCGTGGCCGTGCTTGATGGAATAGATATTGGTTTCATGTCTGTTGAGAATTTAGCAGGGGATTTTGGTTCAACGTGTTGGGTTGGAAGTTGCTGGGTTGATCCTGAATTTCGCAAGCACGGAGCACTCCGCTCGCTCTTTCAGTACGTAGATGTTCATTCGATAGAAAGAGATTGGGCAATACAAGGACTTGGAGTCTGGGTAGATAACTACAGTGCAATTGCTGCCTATGAAAAGTTAGGTTTTGTCATGATGGGGGAGAAACAAGAAAGTACGCGCAAACCTGGTCTGTATTACCAGCGGATGCTTAGGAACGTAACGAAGTAATTGCAGCGTTAATCAGCGCTGCTGAATCAGCGTTCTTGTAAATGTAGGAGGCAGATACGCCAATCCAATTGCCCTTTACGAGGATATTTGCGCTCCAGCTGTGAATCTCGCGGGAGTTCATCGCAGCTTCGCTGATGACAAAGATTTTATCTGCAGTTACTCCAGCAATTGATTTCTCTTCAAATCCAGCAGCTTTCCATCCGGCAACGCGCGACTCAAAGAGATTTTTTGAATCCTTCACCCATGAAACTGTCGCACCAATTTCAGCCTGCTGCACACCGTATGTGCAAGCAATGCCAGCATTGTTCAAGATTGCTTCCAAATCTGTACCCGCAGCAGGTTGCCACTCTGTCGGTATATACATGGGATTAGCGAGGTCTTGAGGCAGAGCGGATAGAACATTGGTGTCATTGCAATTGGCAGGAGGTTGAAAAGCAGGTGTAGCAGTTGGTGTTTTGGTCGCAATGCCACATCCAACAAGAAGAATTGCCAGTGTTGCAAAGAGTGCGACCTTCTTCAACATAATTACAACTGCACTCGATATTGACGCTTGCCGGACTCGAGAACATAGGTGTCATAGAGCTTGCGGGCTGTCGCATTATCTTCATCGGTGTTCCAATAGAGACGAGAGCACTTGTTTTCGATTGCAAATGCTTTCACATAATCAATAAGAGCACGTCCTGCGCCAGTGCCGCGAAGTTCAGGAGTAACGAAGAGATCTTCCAGGTAACAGTGGCCATTAGGGGACCATGTTGAATTCTGTAGGTTGTAGGTTGTAAATCCAATAACAGCGCCATCACTTACTGCAACGGCGCATTTCATATTGAATTCTGGATCAATGATGCGAGTCCATGTGCGCTCGGTTTGCTCGGTAGCAACTGTTGTCTTATAGAAATCGAGATAACCCTGCCAAAGCACCAACCACGTATCTTTATCCCCCACCTGAATCGGGCGTACGGAGGTAGCCATTAGAGAGAGAAGGATGGGTACTTGTCTGACACAAGTACGACCGCGTATCCAGTGACGCGATTCCAGTATTTGATGGTTGCGTAGACAAACTTTCCTGCCCACTTTGGATATTTACCTGTAGCCGATGTCATGACCCATGCAATGAGCGTCATGCCGAGTGAAATGAGAGAGTAAACGATTCCGACGATCACAAGAGGAATTGCTAAGAACCACTTGACCAATGGAAGCCATCGATTGAGTGATTTTCCACCCTTGATTTCAGGAAAGGTAACTTCAATATCTTTATTGCGCTCGATTGATGGATAGTCGTCAGTGAGCAAGAGAGAGTAGGCGACAACACGAGTCTGTAATTCGATAAATGCGTGATTAAAAGTTAAGAGGTAGCTGGGGTAGACCTCACGGAAAACAAGAGCCAAGAGGGTTGGCACAATGAAGAATCCGGCTGCGAAGCCTGCATTGCTTTGAACGGCAAAAGAACAGATAAATACTGCAGCTGGGAAGACAAGGATCCCGCGCCAGAAAACGGTCTTTCTATTGCGCTTCTTGTAGTCAATTTCAATATTCGTCTTTATCTGTTTGCTCATGGATTTATTCTAGTCATCACATATACCCTTGCCCAATGAGCGCGCGCGAATATGCAGTAATTACAGGAGCAAGTAGCGGAATTGGTGCAGCCACTGCAACTTTATTGGCAGAAAATGGCTATCACGTAATCGCTGGTGCACGTCGCAGAGATCGTCTCGATGCACTCGCAGCGTCAAATGAGAATATAGAGGCAGTCGAACTCGATGTCACAGATCAATCGAGCGTTGCTGCACTTGCTTCACAGTTACGTGGCAAGCCAGTTGCGGTATTGATTAATTGCGCAGGAGGCGCCTTTGATGCCGCATCAGTTGCAGATGCAGACCCTGAGATTTGGAAGAAGACATTCGATGTCAACGTTGTTGGTTCAGTACGTATGGTCAAGGCAATTACTCCACTGATGAGCGCACATGGCCGCGGACATATTGTGATTATTTCTTCCACCGCAGGACATCGCTCCTATGAAAACGGTGGCAGCTATGTTGCCGCAAAATTTGCCGAGACTTCCTTGGTTGAAACACTTCGCTTAGAACTCAATGGCCAACCAATTCGCGTCACTGAGATTGCGCCAGGAATGGTCAAGACCGATGAGTTTGCAAAGGTGCGATTTAATGGCGATGTTGATCGCGCTGCAAAGGTGTATGAAGGTGTTACACGTCCACTCACTGCAGCCGATGTTGCCGAATCAATCCGCTGGTCGGTCATGCTTCCTGATCACTTCAATGTTGATTCAATGACGATTCGCCCAATTGCACAAGCGGCACAACATAAGGTCTATCGCCAGCCGCTATGACAGCTGTTCTAGAGATAAAGCGGGCCCGTATTGCAGTAACGCTTGCCTTTCTTTTAAATGGAATTATTGTGGGAACTTTTGTCTCTCGTATTCCTGATTTCAAAAATACCTTGCACCTGACTAACTCACGTTTAGGTATTTCTCTCCTGATGTCAGCATTTGGGGTCCTTACGGCGCTTGGGCCAATTGGAAAGTTAACAGCAAAGTACGGCAGCTCCTTCATTGTAAGAATTGCAAACCCAATTCTCTGCCTCATGCCAATTCTTGTAAGTCTGTTATTTAGTGAAATTTGGTTTGCTTTCTCTCTCTTCCTCTATGGATTCACGCTGGCATCACAAGATGTCGCCATGAACACTCATGGCGTGACCCTGGAAGGCAAATCTGGAAAGCGTTTTATGGGGCGATTCCACGCCTTCTGGTCAGTCGGTGGGTTTGTTGGTACAGCTATTGGTGGAGTACTTGCCCAAGCAGGGCTCACGGTGAAGCAGCACTTCTTGTTGATTGCGATATTGATGTTAATTACATCTGTGATTATCGCTCCAATGTATCTGGCACCAGTTTCAGATAAACATGTCTACTCGGAAGAGAACAAGGCAAAGAAGAAGCGCCCACGTTTAATTTTTATTATGGGACTTCTCGGAATGGCCGCATCGGTTGGTGAAGGCGCTGCAGGAGACTGGGGCGGTGTTCTCACGCGTGAAACTTTCGGTGCATCTCCCTTCCTTAGTTCACTTCCATACATTGCTTTCTGTTTCACCATGGTCATTGGACGATTCTTTGGCGATCAACTGGCAACGAAATTTGGTCCCAACCGGATTCTTAAAGTGGGCGGTTTAATTGGCGGTACGGGGCTTGCCATAGGTCTACTTATTGGCGGAACCGGCGGAGTTATCTTCGGTTGGTTTTTATTTGGCGCAGCCCTTTCTGCAGTCATTCCGCTTCTCTTTAGTGCGGCCGGTTCAATGGCCAATAAGAGGTTTGCCGGATCAATTTCACCCGCAGAAGCGGTTGCGATGATCTCTGGAATTTCTTACTTCGGATTTATTGTCGGTCCACCATTGATGGGATTCCTGGCCGATGCGATTACGTTGCGCTGGGCGATGTTAGTTCCTGCAGTCCTGGCCATTATTATCTCTGCAAGTTCGAAGGTATTTACTAGCGAATAACGACCCGGTACTGCGCAAGCGTTGCATCGGTTGCATATGCGATGCGAACTCCAGCTGCTCGTGATGCGCTTAAACCTTCGACAATCTGCTGCGTGAGAACTTCACCGGGTGCTACAACTGCAACTCCTGGTGGATAGGGAGCAATCAAATCTGCAGAAATACGACCGATTGCTTTCTCTGCACTGACTAATTCAGTCTGGGCAAAGTAGGCATCTCGCATCGATGTTGCTCGTTGTGGAACTACAGACCAACTCAGAGCTGTGGCGCTTTCACGACGCTGCTCTTGTCGCTTCTTGAGAATTGGGATGAGTGCATCCGCAAGAAAATCGAAATCGGCTTGGGTATCTGCAATGGTGCCGAGGAAGACGATGGTGTCGCGATCGGCCATTTCAACTCGTATTCCCTTGGCCTGCAGGTCAATTTCGATATCTACTCCCGATGCGCCAAGCTGTTGTACGCGCAGCACTATTTTGGAAGGGTCGAAGCGACCTGCCGGAAAATCAGTTGGGTAGAGGAAAATTGGCAGTGGGAATTCTGCTTGGACCATCTCTTTAAATCGATGGATGTTTTTGAGCAAGGTATCGATTAACTCTTCACCGCGAGTTTGCAGAAGTGCGCGCACACCATCAATAGATGCAAGTGGTGCACCCGCAGGAGAAGTTGTGTGAGTTGTTTCAAAGCTCTGTTCTAAGCGCTCTGCACTCAGCAATGTAGTGCGAGCAAGCAACAACGCTGATGCGCTATAGCCAGGCAAGGCTTTATGCGTGCTAGTAATCAGCGCATCGGCACCTACTTGAAATGCGTGGCGTGGTAGATCCGGATGAAAACCAAAGTGTCCACCCCATGCAGCATCGAGAATGACAGGAACATGGACTGCATGTGCAGTGCCAATCAAAGTCGGAAGATCAGAGATTGTTCCGAGATAACCAGGTTCGGTAAGAAGTACTGCAATAGGTTTCTCATTCAGTGCGCGCTGTAATTCAGCGACTGCGATTCCGATTGGCACGCCAGTTGCAGTGTCAATCGCAGGTGACATCCAGATGGGTTCGAGGCCCGCAAGAACAAGTGCGCTTAAGACAGAGCGATGTGCGGTGCGAGAGACTGCAACTTTGTCACCAGGTTTGCCGAGTGCAAAGATGGCCGCTTGATTTGCGTGGGTAGATCCACCGGTTGAAAAGCGCGCATAATCTGCGCCCCACAACTTCGCAGCAAGGGCTTCAGCTTTTCTTAAGGTCTGATTAGTTAATTTGATTTCATCGAGTCCGCCATACAAGGGAGTATCTGAGTCAACGACTGCGCCTAAACCAGCGTCGAGGGCGCTCGTCTTCTGCTTATGACCTGGAATCGTAAATGGTGTTCGGGAGCTTTCGAAGTACGAGAGATAGGCATCGAGAAGTGGTGCGCTGTCTCTGAGATTGCTCATGTGGCAAGCCTAACTTGTACCAAGGAGTACTTGGGCTCGCACATCAAAGTCAGGGGCTTAGACTTTATCCATGACATCAAAGGACCCCCTCCCTCAATCACGCCATCTGGCCACTGAAATTCCAGGGCCGTTATCAACTGCTGCAATGCAGCGACGTAAAGAGGCTGTATCTGGGGGACTAGGAACTGCAATGCCGGTGATCGTTAGCCGCGCACATGATGCAATTATTGAAGATATCGATGGTAATCGCATTATCGATATGGGTTCAGGTATTGGTGTTGTCAGCGTTGGAAACTCAGCGCCACGCGTTGTGAAAGCAGTCCAAGAAGCTGTTGCAAACTTTACGCATACAAACTTCACCACTGTTCCATATATGGGTTACATCGAAGTCTGCGAAGCGCTCAATCGTCTGACGCCAGGAAAATTTAAGAAGAAGTCAATCTTGCAGAATTCAGGCGCTGAAGCTGTAGAGAATGCAATCAAGATTGCACGTCATTACACAAAGCGTCCTGCAATCGTTGTCTTTGAACACGCCTATCACGGTCGTACCAACTTAACGATGGCGCTGACTGCAAAGAACCTTCCTTATAAGGATGGCTTTGGCCCATTTGCCAACGAGATCTATCGCATGCCGATGCCATATTCATACCGTTATGAAGGAAACCTTGCGACTATCGCAGAAGATTCGCTTGCACATGTAATTTCAAAGATTGAGAAAGAGATTGGAGCACATAATGTTGCTGCAATCTTGATTGAACCAGTTGTGGGCGAAGGCGGATTTATCGTTCCACCAGAAGGTTTTATGCCAGGCCTTCAGAAGTATGCCACGGAGAATAAAATTGTCTTTATCGCAGATGAAGTGCAATCTGGTTTTGCTCGCACCGGCAAGATGTTTGCTGTCGAGCACGAAGGCATCGAACCGGACATGATTATTTCCGCAAAGGGAATCGCTGGCGGAATGCCACTTGCGGCAGTTACTGCTCGTGCAGAAATTATGGATTCATCTCACGTCGGTGGCCTTGGTGGAACTTATGGTGGAAACCCAGTTGTGTGCGCTGCAGCTCTTGCTGTGATTGAAACTATTGAAGAAGAGAAGCTCGTAGATCGCGCTGCACATATCGGCACCGTGCTCTTTGAAGCGCTCAATGCACTCAAGGCTAAATACCCGATCATCGGCGAAGTTCGTGGCCGCGGTGCCATGGTTGCAATTGAATTGGTTCATGTTGGTACCAAGGATCCGAACCCAGAAGCGATGGCAAAGGTCATTAAGTATTGCCAGAGCAAGGGTGTTCTCATTCTGACAGCGGGCACCTACGGCAATGTCATCCGCTTCTTGCCACCGCTTGTCATTACCGATGAGCTTCTCAAGGATGCCCTCGGCGTTCTTGCAGAAGGCTTTGCAACACTCTAAGGACTGTTGTGTACGAGCAGGTCATCGATACTCCACGGTTAGAGCTTCACCATATTTCTGCGCAAGGGATCATTGATCTCTATGAAAATAAGGATGATGCCACCGCTATAGCGGGTAGAAACATCATCAACCCGCACCAAAATCTCGTCAAAGAGAGTGGTCCGCTTGGATGGCGCGTTCCACAGGTGAAGATCGATCCATCAGTTAATAAATGGTTTGTCAGATTTATTGTCCTGAAAGAGTCCAGGGAAATTATTGGTAGCACCAGTTTTCACGGAGTACCTGATGCAGAAGGAATGATGGAGATTGGCCTTGGAATTGAAGAACCTTTTCAGAATAAGGGATATGCCAAGGAGTCGCTGAAAGGCATGTGGAGTTGGGTTTCACAATTTCCAGAGGTAAAAACCTTGAGATATACCGTGAGCCCTAACAATCTGCCATCAATCGCTGTGATTAACTACTTTGGTTTCGAGTACAAAGGCCAGCAGATAGATGAAGAGGACGGCCCTGAAAATATTTACGAGATGAGTACTTCAGATTTTATGAGTAAGTGGGGGCAGAAATGAGCGATGACTTCGATGCAATCGTTGGCGATATCGATGATGAACTCGACCTTACGCTCTATGCAGATGCTGCTGAACTATCGGAAGAAGTAACGGTTCAGATTCTGGCCGCTATTGAAAAAGGCCTCAAGTTGAAGAGCCAATTTCACTTAGTGCTCACCGGCGGCACCTTGGGTGTACAAATCTCTGAAGCCCTTGTCAATGAATTTAATGCGGACCCCGATGGGTTTGCAGGACTTCACATCTGGTGGAGTGATGAACGCTTTGTGCCAGCCGATAGCGTCGAGCGCAATGCATTTCCATTTCATGGAACGGTAATAAATAACAAAGTAGTGATTCATGAAGCACTCGCATCCGATGTTGCCAAGAGCATTGAAGAGGCAGTTGCTGATTACGACTTAGCGCTTGAAAATGTTGATATCGATCTCAATATTCTGGGCCTTGGTCCTGATGGTCACGTTGCATCGCTATTCCCAGGGATTGCTGATGTTGATGATCACCGTCGTATCTTTGCAATCACTGATTCTCCAAAACCGCCTGCAGTGCGCGTCTCATTTACGATGTCGCTTATCAATAGCGCAGAAGAAGTGTGGATTGTTGCAGCAGGTGAAAGTAAAGCTGATGCAGTCACAAAGATTATTGAAGGCGATCTTTCAATTCCCGCTAGTTATGTTCGAGGAAATTCACACACTCGACTCATCGTTGATACCGAAGCCTTCTTTTCAGAGTAATTTCACCTAAAATTCGCCTGAATTCGAAAGTTAATCGCTGCCTCATATAGACTAAGAGCCTCAACGTTGAGCGTTTTCTACAGCGAATAGGCATATTCATGACAACTACGAATTTTGGAATGGTCGGCCTTGGACGCATGGGCGCAAATATCGTCCGTCGCCTGGCACGTCACAACATCACATCTGCCGTCTATGACGTCAGCGCTGATGCTGTTAATGCTCTCGCTACTGAAGGCGCACTCGGCGCGACCGATATGGCTCACTTAGCCTCACAACTTTCAACACCTCGCACAATCTGGATCATGGTTCCGGCATCAGTTACCGATTCAACAATTGCGTTAATGGCAGAACATCTTTCTGCGGGCGACACCATCATTGATGGTGGTAATAGCTATTACAAGAATGATCTTAAGAATGCTGAACTTCTTAAGGCAAAGGGAATTAACTTTGTTGATGTCGGAACATCAGGTGGCGTCTACGGTCTAGAGCGCGGATATTCATTGATGATTGGTGGCGATGATGCAGTTGTTAAGTCACTCGATCCAATCTTTAGAGCGCTCTGCCCAGGCGTTGAATCAGCAGAGCGCACACCAGGTCGCACCGGTGAACCAGCACAAGCTGAATACGGATACTTGCACTGTGGTCCCGTTGGTTCAGGCCACTTCGTGAAGATGATTCACAACGGAATTGAATACGGAATGATGGCAGCGTTCGCTGAGGGTCTCGCCATCTTTGAAGCTGCAGATGAAATGACTCCTGCATATGACCTTGATATCCCAGCAATTACTGAAGTGTGGCGCCGTGGAAGCGTTGTTGCTTCCTGGCTACTCGACCTCACAGCACAGGCACTTGTTGAATCTGAAGAACTTACTGAGTACTCAACACAGGTAAGCGATAGCGGTGAAGGTCGCTGGACAGTACAAGCTGCCATCGAAGCCGGAATCCCTGCACACGTTTTGAGCGCATCTCTCTATGCGCGTTTTGCTTCACGAAACAACGATGAATTTGCCAACCGAGTCCTCAGCGCCATGCGCTACAAGTTCGGTGGCCATAACGAAAAACCAAAGGGAAATTAATGAAGGCAGATGCTTTAGTTCTATTTGGCGCGACCGGAGATCTTGCAAAGAAGAAGTTATTTCCAGCTCTCTATGACCTTGAAGATCTTGGCGAACTTGACTTACAAATCATCGGAGTTGCCTCCTCCAAGTGGTCGCAAAAGGTGTTCCGCGAAAACGCAGAGAAGGCAATCCGAGCACGTAAGCCAGATGTGAATGAAGAAACTCTAGATAAGTTGCTTCACGAGATGAAACTCATAGTTGGAGACTATGAAAATGAAGAAACTTTTATTCAGCTTGCGGAAGCGATTAAGAACTATAAGCTTCCAGTGATCTATTTAGCAATCGCTCCAGAATACTTTGCAAAAATTGCTTATGAGCTTGATAAAGTGGGGATTACAAAACGCGCAAGAGTTGTTGTTGAAAAGCCATTTGGTCGCGATTTAGAAAGTGCTCGGGCGCTTGATTCCGAGCTAAAGAAGATATTGCCAGAAGACCAAATTTATCGAATCGATCATTACCTAGGTAAAGAAGCAGTCGAAGATCTCCTGGTCTTCCGCTTTGCAAATACTCTCTTTGAGCCAGTGTGGAACCGTAACTACGTATCGAATATCCAGATCACCATGGCAGAAAACTTCGGTATTGATGGACGTGGAAAGTTCTATGACGGAGTTGGCGCTACTCGCGACGTTCTCCAGAACCACATCCTTCAGGTCCTCACCATGCTCACGATGGAACCACCCATTGATATGAGTTCAGATGCGATGCAGAACGAGAAGATTAAGGTTCTTTCGGCAATTCGAGATATCAATAAGACCGATGTTATCCGAGGTCAATTTGAGGGTTACCTTGACGAAGATGGCGTCGATGCAGACTCAGATACCGAAACCTTCGTTGCCATGAAGTTGTTTATTGATAATTGGCGTTGGGCTGGCGTTCCGATTTACTTGCGTACGGGTAAGAAGATGCCTGAAACGGTCCTTGAAGTCATTGTTGAATTTAAACAACCACCTCGTGCACTCTTTGGCAAAGCACGTTCGAACCATGTCCGCTTTAGATTAGGCGCTAAAGATGGCGTAGATATTGCGCTTCAAGCCAAGCGACCAGGCACAAAACTTATTACTGATACGGTCGATCTCTCAGTTGAGTTTGTTGCTGAATTCGGCGATCGCCAAGGACCTTATGAGCGACTACTTCGTGCTGCGATGCTAGGTGATCATTTTAGATTTACACGTATCGATGCGGTGTTGCAGTCATGGCAAATCCTGGAAGATTTATTGAAGAATCCAACTCCTGTTATTCAATATGAAGGCGGAACATGGGGGCCTGTGGAAGCTGAGGAGTTAGTTCCTGGCGGATGGACCAAAGTTGGCACTGAAGCAGACTCGCTAAAAAATCTCCATCAATAATTAGTCGCGAGCTTGTCCAGATTTATGGGTGTAACGCCCCATGAATTCCTTCTTCAATTCTTGGAAAGTTCCATCAATAATGGCTTGTCGCATCTGATCAACGAGGCGAACAATAAATCGTTCATTGTGAATCGTCGCCAGCGTGCCGGCCAACATCTCTTTGCCGCGGAATAAGTGACATAAGTAAGCGCGGGTGTAGTTCTTGCAGGTATAGCAAT
>JBAWXP010000021.1:0-11517 GCA_037143995.1 Actinomycetota bacterium | reverse complement strand
GGCGTACTGCTCAACCCAATCAAATTAACTAAATTCTTCAATGCAACTATTTCAACAGTGAAGATGGATTCTGGCGTTAATAAGAGCGATCTCCTAACTCTCGCAAAGCAGATGAGAAACCTTTCTGCGGGAAATCTGCGCACTCTTACTGTTCCACTCTCTGATCCCAACGGAAGCTACCCAGGAGTTGGTTCTGTGGTTATCTGGGATCCAACTTTGGCGACAGATCTCTGGACTCGAATTCGAAGCGATGAAGCGCTCATCGAGACCATTAAGCCATCGGCTAAGGCAACTACCAAACCTGTCATGGTCGACAAGTTCAAGACAAAGACTGGCGCTGAAAATCCCTGTGCTTCGACCAAATAACCTGTCAGAGTTCAGATTTTAATTAGCCCTGCAATACACTCATCATCATGACTCTGAAGCTATCTGTTATTGGTTGCGGCTACTTAGGTGCAACTCACGCAGCATGTATGTCCTCACTCGGGTTCGAAGTTGTTGGAATCGACACAGATCAGAGCAAAGTCGATCTCCTTTCTCGGGGCGAACTTCCTTTCTACGAACCAGGTCTCGACACTCTCCTTGCTTCTGAAATGAAGACTGGTCGTCTCTCATTTACTACTGATTTTTCTGCAGTTGCCGATGCCGATGTGCACTTCATCTGTGTTGGAACTCCGCAGAGTAAAGATGGACTTGCGGCAGATCTCACTTATGTAAAGGCCTCTGTTGCAGCGATTGCACCTCACCTTAAAGAAGGTTCGCTCGTAGTTGGAAAATCAACAGTTCCTGTCGGAACTGCGCAACTTCTTCGTGATCAACTATCTATCTCTGCACCTCAAGCAGACCTTGCCTGGAATCCAGAATTTTTACGTGAGGGTTTTGCTGTCGAAGATACTTTGACTCCTAATCGCCTTGTCGTGGGTGTTGCCAATGATCGCGCAGAAGAGATTCTTAAAGAGGTCTATAAGCCCGTTATTGATTTAGGGACACCATGGATTCGAGCAGATCTTCCTACTGCCGAACTTGTCAAAGTTGCTGCGAACTCATTCCTTGCAACAAAGATTTCATTTATCAACGCCATGGCTGAAGTCTGCGAAGCAGCGGGCGGTGATGTCACTGTTCTTGCAAAGGCGATTGGTTATGACCCTCGCATCGGAAGCCGTTTCTTGCAGGCAGGAATCGGCTTCGGTGGAGGTTGCCTTCCAAAAGATATTCGTGCATTTATGGCACGCGCTCAAGAACTGGGTGCAGATCAAGCCTTGGAATTCCTCCGCGAAATTGATGCAATTAATATGCGTGCACGTCAACGCGTAATAGATATTGTTCGTGCTGATCTTTCAGAAGATCTCACTCAGTACAAGATTGCTGTACTCGGTGCGACATTTAAGCCCGATAGCGATGATGTGCGCGACTCTCCAGCGCTAGATATCGCCGCCCAACTTCAAGCAGCAGGTGCACAAGTTGTCGTTCATGATCCTAAGGGCATCGAACCTGCTCGTAAGCGCTTCCCAAATCTTGATTACCAAGAAAAAGTTGTCGATGCAGTCAAAGGTGCAGATGCAATCTTGCACTTAACTGAGTGGAAGGAATATCGCGAACTCGATCCTTCAGTAATCGGACAGCTTGTTAAGTCAAAGTTACTGATTGATGGTCGCAATATGTTAGATCGTAATAAATGGCGCGCAGCTGGTTGGCGTTTTCATGCGCTAGGTCGAAGCGATTAGGGTAGAAGCGATTAAAATCCAGTTTTAGTATTGCGACGGGCGCTCAATTGGGCGCCTTTTGCTTTTGCCTCTTCTGTTAATTCAGATAGTTGAGTAACAATCTTCTTAGCAACTGTTGCATCTGCAGAACCAATAATGCGTGCTGCAAGAATGCCTGCATTCTTGGCGTTATCAATTCCAACTGTTGCAACAGGAATTCCACCTGGCATCTGAACAATGGAGAGAAGTGAATCCATTCCATCGAGATTCTTCAATGATACAGGAACGCCAATAACAGGGAGTGTTGTAAGAGCTGCAACCATTCCAGGAAGGTGTGCTGCTCCGCCTGCACCCGCGATAATTACCTTGTAACCCTTTGATGCTGCGCTCTTTGCAAACTCAACCATCTCTTCAGGCATGCGATGTGCCGAAACAACTTCTGCGCTGTAACTAATTCCAAATGAATCGAGAGCTTTTGCAGCTTCTTCCATGACTGGCCAATCAGAGTCGGAACCCATGATGATTGCTACATCTTTATGATCACTCATCGATTGCTCCGCTCATGTAGTCACGTGCATGCTGCACATCAGTAGTTAATTGTAGAAGGTCAGAACCCACTGCTGTTACATGGCCGATCTTGCGCCCCATGCGGACTTCCTTCTTGTAATGATGGAATTTAAGGTCTGGGTTACGTGCCATGAGGTGAAGATATGGGCGGTACATATCTGTCTTCTCGCCTCCCAAGATATTTCCCATCACTGCAATTTCCGCAATCATGGAAGGATCTCCGAGAGGTAGATCAAGGATTGCGCGCAAGTGTTGTTCGAATTGGCTAGTGACAGAACCATCAATAGTCCAGTGGCCGGAGTTGTGAGGGCGCATTGCAAGTTCATTGATGTAGAAATGATCACCTTTGACAAACATTTCAACTGCCATGACTCCGACAACGCCGACTTCTTGAGCGATATCAAGTGCGAGCTTCTGCGCTTGTTCTGCTAGTTCTGGAGAAATACTCTGTGCGGGAGTGACAGTAAGAGTGCAGATTCCATCTTCTTGCACTGTCTCGGTTGGGGCCCAGGTTGTTGCCTGTCCATGAGGTGATCGTGCAACCATGACTGCAATTTCAGAGTCGAATGAGATGAGCTCTTCAATCAGCAGGCGAGGAGTGGTCTTCAATACTTCCGTGAGTTCATCTTGCGAATTAATCTTCCAGACACCGCGGCCGTCGTAGCCGCCAGAGATTGCTTTGGCTATGAGTGGGTAGCGCTCAATGTCAGCAGTAGATGTTGCAATCTTCCATGTTGGTGATGGGTACTTAATTAATTTCTCGCGCATCTGCGCTTTATCCTGAGAATAGATAAATGCAGAAGAAGGCGGATAAACCTTCACTCCCGCAGCCTCCAAGCCTTTGATCACCGATAAAGGTACGAGTTCGTGTTCGAAGGTAACGACATCGCATGTTGATGCAAACTCTTTCAGTGCATCGAGGTCGGTGTAATCACCAACAACATGGTGAGTGATCTGAGCTCCTGAATCCTCGGGGCTCGCAGCAAAGAGTAGAAGATCGATTCCAAGCGCCGTTGCTGGTGCAACCATCATGCGAGCTAATTGCCCTGCGCCTATGACGCCAACGCGAGGGAATCTTTCGTTCACGGGGCTATCGTAGATGAACGATGTCCCCGACTGATACCCGAGATCCATCCTCAAGAATGAGTTCGCCAGTAGGCGTAATGTCTACCGCTTTTCCAATTTTATAACTTCCATCTGGATGCTCAATTCGAACCTCACGGCCAATAGTTGCTGAGCGCTCATTGTAAAGATGACGGAGATCTTCACCGTTCTGCCAACGTTCTAATAGTTCCTCGAATGTATTGAGAAATGAAGCAAGAATCAGATTGCGGTCAAGCACTGAAAATTTATTGAGCAAAAGTGAAGTGGCATGTGCGACTGGAAGTTCTTCTTGAGTCATGCCGACATTGATTCCAACACCAATGATTACTCCATCGCTTGTTGCTTGAGCAATAATTCCTCCAACTTTTCCGTCACTCATGAGAATGTCATTGGGCCACTTAAGCGTTGGTGCGCTTTCAGGATCTAGAGTTGTCAATCCAAATACTGCACTCAGCCCAGTCAGTAATGTAAGAAATGACCAATCTGATTTATCCCGTTGTGGCTGGATGTAGAGAGAGAACATAAGTGCAGATGATGCAGGTGCATCAAATTTTCTATCGAGTCGACCGCGACCCGCTGATTGAAATTCTGTGACAATCACATCGCCGGTATGTGCTTTTTTATCTGTCACTAATTGAGCGAGATCATCTTGCGTAGAGCCCGTGACTTCAACCACGCTTACTCGCCAGTACCGCGAGATTTTTTCTGAGATCAGCAAACTATTGAGCGGTGGTCTTGGCGTAACTGTGCTCACGACTAGTACCTTATGACCATGAGCCCAGATCTGCATACAACCGCGGGAAAAATTGAAGACCTTCGCGAGAGAATTGATGAAGCCGTTCATACTGGTTCAGCTCGAGCTGAAGAGAAGCAACATGCCAAAGGTAAGGGCACCGCTCGCGAACGCATCGAGATGCTTGTAGATCCTGATTCATTTACAGAGATTGATGAATTTGCTCGCCACCGTGCTCAGAACTTTGGCATGGAGAAGAACCGCCCATATGGTGATGGCGTCATTATCGGAACAGCAACTGTTGATGGTCGACCAATCGCACTGTATTCACAGGACTTCACAGTCTTTGGTGGATCACTCGGTGAGGTACATGCAGAAAAGATTGTAAAGATTGCAGAGTTTGCTCTGAAATCAGGAATTCCACTCATTGGAATTAATGACTCGGGTGGAGCGCGAATCCAAGAAGGTGTTGCATCTCTTAATGGTTACGGAAGAATCTTCCGTCTCAATACTCGCTCTTCAGGAGTTATTCCTCAGATTTCATTGATTCTTGGCCCATGTGCAGGTGGTTCTGCATATTCACCAGCACTTACCGACTTCACCGTAATGGTGAAGGAGACATCAAATATGTTTATTACTGGCCCTGATGTGATCAAAACAGTGACGGGTGAAGATGTAGGAATGGAAGAACTCGGTGGAGCATTCACTCACAATACGAAATCAGGAAATGCCCACTACATGGCAGATTCAGAGGCCGATGCTATTGATTATGTGAAGGCGCTCTTATCGTATCTTCCATCAAATAATATGGATGGCTCTCCTGTGCTTCCTCCTACTGAAACTCTTGAGAAGAGCGCAACAGATACAGCGCTCAACACCTTGATTCCCGATAGTCCGAACCAGCCTTACGACATGAAGGTTCTTATTCAGGCACTTGTTGATGAGGCCGAGTTCCTTGAAGTTCATGCGCTCTATGCTCCAAATATTGTTGTGGGTTTTGCGCGTATTGAAGGACAGTCCATCGGAATCATCGCTAACCAGCCTTCACAATTAGCTGGAACTCTTGATATCAACTCTTCTGAAAAGGCAGCGCGATTCTTACGTTTCTGCGATGCATTTAATATTCCAATTCTTACGCTCGTAGATGTTCCTGGATTTATGCCAGGAACTGAACAAGAGTGGAACGGCATTATTCGACGCGGAGCAAAACTTCTCTACGCCTATGCTGAAGCATCGGTCCCACTTGTCACTCTCATTACTCGCAAGGCATATGGTGGGGCATTTATCGTGATGGGATCTAAATACCTTGGTAGCGATATCAACTTTGCTTGGCCAACTGCTGAAATTGCAGTGATGGGTGCACAAGGTGCGGTCAATATTCTCTATCGCAAGGATTTGGCTGAAGCTAAAGACCAGAATGCAAAGCGTGCGGAGTTAATAACTGAGTACACGGAGAAATTCTCAAATCCGTACCTTGCAGCAGAGCGCGGAACAATCGATAGCGTGATTGAACCCGAAGATTCACGCCAATACATCACCAAGGCATTTCGTACATTAAAGACAAAGCGCGATACCTTGCCAGCTCGTAAGCATGGAAATATTCCTCTATAACAATGAAATTTACTGTCACTGCAGGCAATCCAACGCCTGAAGAACTTCTCGCGCTGCAAGCAGTCTTGGCCAACCACAACGCTGTTGTCATTAAGCCGGTCATCAAGCGCAGCATCTTTGCACTACCGCAGCTTCGACAACCGCTACCCCGCCAGATGACCTTCGGCGCACGGAAACATCGATAGATGCCACGTATCGTCCTAGCTTCACAATCACAGTCGCGTCGTCGTTTACTTGAAGATGCCGGGCTGAAACCAACGATTATCGTCAGCAACGTTGATGAAGAGACCGATTTCTTCAACGAAATGACGCCGAAAGATATGGTGATTGCGCTAGCTATTTCAAAAGCACATACCGTACGCGAGATGATTGACTACCCAGCAATTATTATCGGGTGCGACTCCACCTTTGATGTGGATGGAGTCTCATTTGGTAAGCCAGGTACTCCTGAAGTTGCGATTGAACGCGCCAAGAAAATTAGTGGTCGCACAGGACTGCTCCATACAGGGCACTGTGTTATCGATACTGAAAAGGGAGTTGAGATTTCAGATCGCGTCACCACAAAGGTTACTTTCACCGATATGACTGATGATGAGATTGCAGATTACGTTGCATCAGAGGAACCGCTGCATGTTGCAGGTGGATTTACGCTCGATGGATTTGGTAGCCCCTTCATTCCAGTGATCGAGGGCGATTACACCAATGTTGTTGGTATATCGATGCCTTTTCTTCGTAGCGCTATGAAGCAACTTGGATATTCTTGGCCACAGGTGAAGGAGATGTCATGAAGCGCGTGTTGATTGCAAACAGAGGCGAGATTGCTCTTCGTGTTATTCGCGCATGTAAAGATCATGGCCTTGAATCAGTTGCTATCTACGCAGAAGAAGATCGCGATGCGCTGCATACACAGAGCGCAGATTTTGCGTATTCGCTCAATGGCACTGTGGCAAAAGATACCTATCTCAATATTCCCAAGATCATCGCTCTTGCGAAAGAATCCGGCGCAGATGCTGTGCACCCTGGTTATGGATTCCTCTCTGAAAACTCAAGCTTTGCACAAGCAGTTGTTGATGCTGGACTTATTTGGATTGGTCCCCCACCTGCGGCAATTAGCGCGCTCGGAGATAAAGTTTCAGCTCGCCGCATTGCCGCAAAAGCTGGTGCACCACTAGTCGCAGGCACAAAAGATCCAGTAACGGGACATGAAGAAGTTCTGGCCTTTGCGAAAGAACATGGTCTACCTGTTGCGATTAAGGCGGCATTCGGTGGCGGCGGACGTGGACTTAAAGTGGCTCGCACTATGGAAGAAATTCCAGAGCTCTACGCATCAGCAGTGCGCGAAGCAATTGCAGGTTTTGGACGCGGAGAATGTTTCGTCGAACGTTATCTCGATAAGCCTCGTCACGTAGAAACTCAAGTACTTGTCGATAAGCACGGCCATGCCGTTGTTGTTTCAACGAGAGATTGTTCGCTGCAGCGCCGCCATCAAAAGCTTGTAGAAGAGGCGCCCGCGCCTTTCTTAACTGATGCTCAGAATGAAGAGCTCTACCGCTCCAGCAAAGCAATCATGAAAGAAGCTGGCTACATCGGTGCAGGTACATGTGAATTTCTCGTTGGTGTTGATGGAACTATTTCATTTCTTGAAGTCAACACTCGTTTGCAGGTTGAGCACCCAGTCTCTGAAGAAGTAACAGGCATCGACTTGGTACGTGAACAATTCCGTATTGCAATGGGTGAAAGCCTTGGGTTTGATGATCCCGTCGTGCGTGGACATTCCATTGAATTCCGCATCAACGGTGAAGATCCAGGACGATCATTTCTTCCTGCACCAGGACGCATCACTGCCTGGAATATCCCAACTGGTCCTGGAGTAAGAGTAGATGCAGGATTCCGCAATGGTGATGTCATCGGTGGAAACTTCGATTCACTCCTTGCAAAGCTCATCGTTACGGGAGCAACACGCAAAGAAGCTATTCAACGTGCACGACGCGCTCTTGCAGAGTTTGAAGTAGGAGGCCTCGCTACTGCTCTTACCTTCCACCGCGCAATCCTCGAAGATCCTGCCTATACAGAAGATTTTAAGGTCTATACAAGTTACATAGAAAATGAATTTAAGAACGATATCCCTGCCTTTGAATCGAGCGCCGCAGAAATTCAAACACGAGTAGCTGCCGAAAAACTCGTAGCTGAAGTCAATGGAAAACGTTTTGAAATCCTTGTACACGCACCTGAGCCTGTTGTTAAACGTCACCGTGCAAAGCAAGCATCTGTCGGCGGCGCATCTGGCACAGGTCTTGCTAGCCCGATGCAAGGAACTGTCGTGAAAATTGCAGTAGAAGAAGGACAGAGCGTTGAGGCCGGCGAACTCATCATTGTTCTTGAAGCGATGAAGATGGAGCAACCACTTAACGCCCATCGCAGCGGTGTGATTAAGAACCTAAAAGCTGTAATTGGCGAGACAGTGGCCAGCGGAACAGTTCTCTGTGACATTATTGAGGCATGACCTCATCTGATCTTCTCTACACCGATCCATTAGCCGCAGCTACAAAGGCAGCAACTGAGATAGCAGAACGTACCGGAGTTGCCTCTCACGATGTCGCTCTTGTTATGGGATCAGGCTGGGTCACAGCAGCTGATGCACTTGGCACACCTGCCTATGAGTGTGATGCTCACGAATTAACAGGGTTCTATGCACCAGCGGTAGAAGGTCACTCAGGAAAAGTTCGATCCTATGAAATCATCGAAAATGGCAAGACAATTCGCGCGCTTGTATTTCTGGGACGCACACATCTCTATGAAGGTAAAGGAATGGAGCCTGTTGTGCACGGTGTGCGCACCGCTGTAAAGGCAGGTTGCAAAGTAGTTATTCTGACAAATGCATGTGGAGGAATTAATACTTCTTACACAGTTGGACAGCCAGTCATTATCCGCGACCACATCTCACTCACCGCAGCTTCTCCCCTTTCTGGTGCAACTTTTATTGATCTCACAGATCTCTACAGCAAGCGCATTCGCGAAATCGTAAAGAGAGAAGATTCATCACTCGCTGAAGGCGTCTATGTTCATTGGCGTGGTCCAACGTATGAAACTCCTGCAGAAATTATGATGATGCGCACAATGGGCGCAGACCTTGTTGGCATGTCCACAGTTCCAGAAGCTATTGCAGCTCATGCACTTGGCGCAGAAGTACTTGGAATTTCATTGGTAACTAATGCTGCTGCCGGTGTTACGGGCGAGAAGTTAAATCACGAAGAAGTGATTGCTGCAGGAAAAGCTGCAGCAAGTCGTATGGGTTCACTTCTTAAGAACACTATTCCTAAACTCGTCTAGCAAAGATAACCTGCACTCATGGATCAATCACTAGTCGCTGAAGTACAAGCATGGATCAGTGATGACCCTGATCCCCTCACTGCGCTACAGCTTCAAACACTCCTTGATTCTGGTGACGAAGCAACGCTCAAAAAATATTTCAACGGCTTTCTCCAATTTGGTACAGCAGGGCTACGTGGCCCAGTAGGCCCAGGGCCATCGTGTATGAACCGCGCTGTTGTTGGACGCACAGCAGCAGGAATTGTTGAGTATATGAAGCAGCGCGGTATGACGAAGGTTGTTATCGGTCGCGATGCGCGTTACGGCTCTGAGGATTACACCTTTGAGACCGCTGAAATTATGAGCGGTGCAGGTATGGATGTCTACATACTTCCACGTCCACTACCAACTCCAGTTCTTGCATTTGCAACTGCGCATCTGAAGTGCGATATCGGCATTATGGTGACTGCAAGTCATAACCCACCGCAAGATAATGGGTACAAGGTCTATATAGGACCCACGGCAGATGGAATCAATTACGCATCATCGCAAATTATCAGCCCTACCGATGGATTTATCGCAGCTGAAATCGATGCAATTACATCGTTAAAAGCACTGCCACGCGCAAAGAAGTGGATAGTACTTGGTGAAGAAGTAGTCACGGAATATATAAAACGCACAAGCGCCCTTGCGCCACGGCCTGGCGATATCACAATTGTCTACACCGCGATGCATGGAGTTGGTACCGAAACCGTGCAGCGCGTCTTCAACCATGCAGGTTTTGCAACTCTACTTCTTGTCGACGAACAGTGCGCTCCAGATCCAGATTTTCCCACGGTCGTATTTCCCAATCCTGAAGAACCCGGTGCGATTGACCTAGCCTTAAAGAAAGCCCGTGATTTTGGAGCGGATCTCGTTATCGCAAATGATCCTGATGCTGATCGATGCGCAGTCGCAATCAATGATCCTAAAGTCGGCTGGCGCATGTTGCGCGGAGATGAACTTGGCATCGTCTTAGGTGAATGGATTGCTCGATCAAAGCCAACCGGTATATTCGCAAATTCCATCGTCTCATCTTCTGCGCTTCGCAAAATTTGCACACATTACGGAATCACATTTGAAGAAGTACTTACCGGGTTTAAGTGGCTTGCCAAGATTGAAGACCTCGCCTTTGGCTATGAAGAAGCGATCGGATATGCCGTTGATTCAGAGAATGTAAATGATAAAGATGGAATATCTGCAGCAATATTTGTGGCACAGATTGCCATGGATTTGAAGCGTGATGGACTCACAATCTCTGACCTGCTCAATGAAGTATGGGCGCGACATGGTTTCCATGGAACAGAGCAGATTTCTATCCGGGTTACCGATATGTCAGCGATTACACGCGTGCTTACGAGATTGCGTCAAAATCCACCTCAAGAAATTGCAGGACGAGCCGTTGAATCCATCGATGATCTGGCAGCTCCAACAAGTGCTCTGCCACCGACAGATGGGCTAAGAATCTGGTTAGCAGGCGGAATTCGAGTGATCGTGCGCCCCTCAGGAACTGAAGCGAAGATGAAGTGCTACATCGAAGTCATCACATCTACGTCGGAAGAATCACAGAAATTGCTCGACCAGATTCGCCAACCTCTGAAAGAATTGCTTTCGTGAGTTTCTATGGCTTAGTTGATGGATCAGAGAAGTCGCTTGTAGATTTTCTCGACCAACTATCAGGAGTCGACCAAGTTGGAGCTGAATCACGAGCTGCGATGCTGGCAACTCGAAGTATCAAAACAACGAGTAAGAAATGGGCAATTGAAACTGCAATTTCAATGGTTGACCTCACAACTCTGGAAGGTGCTGATACTCCAGGCAAAGTTCGCGCCCTATGTTCTAAGGCCGTTAGACCAGATCCGACAGATCCCACAGTTCCTAGCGTTGGAGCAATCTGCGTCTACAACGATATGGTTGCGATCGCTCGCACGCATTTAGATGCCATTGGTGGCAAACATGTGCCTGTTGCGGCAGTGTCGACTGCTTTTCCATCTGGTCGCGCTTCAATGACGGTAAAGATTCAAGATACCCAGGATGCCATTGATGCAGGTGCTGCTGAAATCGATATGGTGATTGACCGTGGAGCATTCTTGGCGGGAAAGTATGGATTAGTCTTTGATGAAATCGTAAAGATTCGCGAAGTATGCGGTGATAAGGCCCATCTCAAAGTGATCTTCGAAACTGGCGAACTTGTTACCTATGACAATGTCCGAAAAGCTTCTTACCTAGCAATGCTGGCAGGTGCTGACTTCATTAAGACCTCAACCGGTAAAGTTGCTCCCGCTGCGACTCCCCCCGTAGTCCTTGTGATGCTCGAAGCGGTGCGTGATTTTTACACACTCACTCAACGCAAAATTGGAGTAAAACCTGCGGGTGGAATTCGCACAACGAAAGATGCAATAAAGCAGTTAGTCCTCGTCAATGAGACCGCGGGGCCAGACTGGTTAACAC
>JBAWXP010000020.1:0-11833 GCA_037143995.1 Actinomycetota bacterium | reverse complement strand
AGATTAACTTTGGATGACGTCTCTGCTGATTAATGGCGTGTCGCACCAAAAGTCCGTTTCATTCGTTCTATCTTGTACGAGTTAGAAGCACCACCCATCTCTTCCCCCCGTAGAAATACGGTTAGTCACAACTAAAGAGAATGGTTAAGCCTTGGCTACTTCGAAATCGGCTGCGACAAGTAAGAGCAATTCTGCCCGTAAAACATATGTTTTAGATACATCAGTACTTCTGGCAGACCCCGGGGCAATCAAGAGATTTGAAGAGCATGAAGTAATTATTCCGATCGCCGTCATTGGCGAACTGGAGACAAAGCGTGACCATCCTGAACTCGGCTACTTTGCCCGAGCCGCCCTTCGCGCCCTCGATGATTTGCGAATCGAACATGGCCGCCTTGATTCACCACTGACTGTTACTCCTGAAGGTGGCACACTTTCGGTAGAGCTCAATCACACAGATTTAAGCACCTTGCCACATGGTTTCTTGCGCGATGGAACCAATGATTCGCGCATCCTGGCAATCTCAAAGAATCTGATGTCCGATGGAAAGCATGTCGTGCTCGTTACCAAAGATCTACCACTGCGCGTTAAGGCATCATCGGTTGGCGTTGAAGCGCAGGAATATCTGGCAGAACTCGTCTCCAATAGCGGATGGACCGGCATCGAAGAAGTCTCTGTCGGCCACAACGTTATTGACGAGCTCTATGCATCTGATCGCGCAGATCATGAAAGTGCTCACCAGTATCCAGTTCATACTGGAATCGTTCTCCACTCTGAAAAGGGGAGCGCACTTGCTCGAGTAACTGCTGATAAGCAGCTGCAATTAGTTCGCGGTGATCGCCAAGCTTTTGGACTTCACGGACGTTCGGCAGAACAGCGCATTGCGCTAGATCTTCTTCTCGATGACAGTATCGGCATCGTCTCACTCGGTGGTCGCGCCGGAACTGGAAAGTCAGCCCTTGCACTCTGCGCAGGACTTGAAGCTGTCATGGAGAAGCGCCTCCATAAGAAGGTAGTCATCTTCCGTCCGCTCTATCCCGTCGGCGGACAAGAACTGGGTTACCTGCCAGGCAGCGAAGGCGAGAAGATGTCGCCATGGGCGCAGGCAGTCTTCGATACCTTGGGAGCACTGGTTAGCCAAGCAGTCATCGATGAAGTCATCGACCGCGGTCTGATTGAAGTCTTGCCGCTGACCCATATCCGCGGCCGCTCTCTGCACGATTCCTATGTCATTGTCGATGAAGCTCAGTCGCTGGAACGTGGAGTTCTGCTGACAGTTCTCTCTCGAATCGGCCAAGGTTCACGAGTTGTCATGACCCACGACGTTGCCCAGCGCGACAACCTTCGGGTCGGTCGCCACGATGGCGTCGTCGCTGTCGTTGAAACCCTCAAAGGCCACCCGCTATTCGCCCATGTGACGCTGACTCGATCAGAGCGCTCACCGATTGCAGCGCTGGTCACCGAGCTGCTCGAGGGGCCACCGGTATAACCTGGCGTTCACCCTCTATTTACCACCCATTTAAATCTCACAGTGACAAATAGGGCATTTCGGACTTTGCCCTAACTGACCTGCACTTTTACCTATCCACAGAGCCCACCAATCCTGAGAATTTGCGACTCACGCGGGTAAAGATTTGCGACTCACCCCATCACTTGCCAGCCTTGACCCATTCCCCCAAGCGCTAGGCCTCATTGTGAGGCCTCGTTGCCACGTGGATCGAGAGAAGGAAGGAGTAGTTATGAAGCGACATCTTCGCGAATTTATCAGCGCTATCTCCGGCCTGCGCATTTCTCGAACCACCAAGCCAGCTCTCTGGGCAACTGTCGGCGGCCTGCTCATCCTCGCTGCCGCTCAGCCAACTGCCTACGGCCTCGACTTTCCTATGACAATCCGAGTCTCGCTTCCATCACTTCAAAGCTCTGACGCTAAGAGCTTGAACGTCAACCCCAATCTGCCCCAAGGATCCCTTGCTAGCCAGATGGCTGAGATGGCAGTTGTCGCCGGCATTAGCCAGCAGGTCGAAATGGCTCGCAGCATCGTCGGCGCAAAGAAGGTCGCCAAGGCGATTATGAATACTGATTTTGCCTGGGGCGATGATCAATACAGCTGCCTCAATAAACTTTGGAGCAAAGAGAGCCATTGGAATTACAAGGCTCATAACTATCGCTCTGGTGCGCATGGAATTGCTCAAGCACTTCCGGCAGTCAAGATGGAGATCATCTCCAGCGATTGGCGCACCAACCCAGTGACTCAGATTCGCTGGGGTCTTCACTACATTGATCTACGTTATGACAACCCATGCGCTGCATGGGCAAAGTGGCGCAGCCACCGCTATTACTAGTTTTTAATTTTCTGGCTTCACACCAATAGTTAACGGTTTCATAGTCTGCGCAAAGAAGTCATTTCCCTTATCGTCGACAACGATAAATGCTGGGAAGTCAACAACATCAATCTTCCAGACTGCTTCCATTCCTAGCTCTTCAAAGTCCAGGACCTCAACTTTTGTAATGCAATCTTGAGCAAGACGCGCTGCAGGTCCTCCGATAGATCCAAGATAGAAACCACCGTGGCTCTTGCAGGCATCGGTAACTTGTTGTGAACGATTACCCTTTGCAAGCATGACAAGGGAACCACCTTGTGATTGGAAGTAATCAACATAGGAATCCATACGCCCTGCAGTCGTTGGACCAAACGAACCTGATGCCATACCTGCAGGAGTCTTGGCAGGGCCTGCGTAATACACAGCGTATTTCTTGAGGTATTCAGGCATTGGCTTGCCTGCATCTAACATCTCTTTAATCTTGGCATGGGCGATATCACGAGCAACCACAATGGTTCCGGTCAGCGAAACACGGGTCTTTACGGGGTGCTTGGAAAGTTCGGCGCGAATTACATCCATGGGCTGGTTGAGATCAATCTTCACAACGTTATCGTCGAGATGCGCATCTGTTGTCTCAGGTAAGAAGTGGGCTGGATCTGTCTCAAGTTCCTCAAGGAAGATGCCATCTTTAGTGATCTTCGCCTTTGCCTGACGATCTGCAGAACAAGAGACTGCAATAGCAATAGGCAGCGATGCACCGTGACGAGGTAAGCGAACAACGCGCACATCGTGACAGAAGTACTTGCCACCAAATTGTGCACCGATTCCAAGCTTCTGAGTTAGCTTAAATACTTCTTCCTCTAGTGCAATATCGCGGAAACCGCGGCCTGTTGCAGCATCGCCTGTTGTTGGCAAAGTATCGAGATAGTGGGTGCTGGCCAGCTTTGCAGTCTTGACTGTGTGTTCGGCACTTGTTCCGCCAATAACAATGGCAAGGTGGTACGGAGGACATGCCGCTGTTCCGATAGAACGTAGCTTCTCATCGAGCCAATTCATAAAGGAAGCCGGATTTAATACAGCTTTGGTCTCCTGGTACAAGAAAGATTTATTGGCGCTTCCGCCTCCTTTAGCGATAAAGATGAAGTTGTATTCATCGTGGTGATCGCTATCTGCATAAATCTCAATCTGCGCAGGCAAGTTATTACCGGTGTTCTTCTCATCCCATGTTGTTATCGGAGCCATCTGCGAATAACGCAAGTTGAGCTTGGTAAAGGCGTCGTAGACACCTTGCGAAAGCGCGACCTCATCTTTTGCAGTAGTCAGCACATACTGACCTTTCTTACCCATGATCAGTGCAGTTCCTGTGTCTTGGCACATCGGCAGAACTCCACCTGCTGCAATGTTGGCATTCTTCAATAAATCCAGCGCAACAAAGCGATCATTTGCTGAGGCTTCTGGGTCCTTCAAAATCTTTGCTAATTGTTCAAGGTGTTCAGTGCGCAGGTAATGTGAAATATCGTGAATAGCAGTTTCAGTAAGCAAGGTCAGAGCAGATGGTTCGACTTGGAGAAACTCTTTATCGCCGAGCTTGATAACGCTAACGCCCGCTTTAGATACAAGGCGGTATTTGGTTTTATCTGCGCCCAGTGGCAGAAGATCCGAATATGTGAAATCTGGCGACATTACTCTTCCTCAGAAGTCTGGGCGGGCTTTTTAGCCGCATCCAATTTCTTCTTTGCGCCATCGAGCCATTCCTGACAAATCTTTGCTAACTCTTCGCCTCGTTCCCAGAGCTTCAAAGATTCTTCGAGAGTTGCGCTGCCATCTTCAAGAGATTCAACAATTTCTGCCAGCTCATCACGAGCTTCTTCATAAGAAGGCTTTGCATCCTTTGTGGCCATGTGCTCAATCTACTCTCTGTCGATTACTCGTTGACTGTGGCGCGGGTCTCGCCCTTTGCCACACGGATTCGTAGCGAAGTACCTGCCTTTGCCTTCGAAGCGTCGCGGACAATCGAGCCATCTTCTAACTGCACAACTGCGTATCCACGATCCATCGTTGACTGAGGAGAGAGTGAACGAAGATGAGCTTGTACGCCCTTGAGCTCCTTCTTCTCAATTTCCAGGATTGAGGCAAAGCTTCGTATCGAACGATCGCGCCATGCCTTTATTTCATCGCGGCGTACAGTGAGCATCACCGTGGGATCTTTCATCACTGGGCGATTGCGCAGTTGTGCGATTTGGTTGAGTTCATAATCAATTGTTGAAACTAAGCGGCGATACATGCGATCGCGGATCTTTTCGATATCGCTGATCTCTTGCGCGATATCTGGAACCACGCGCTTTGCTGCATCTGTCGGAGTGGAAGCGCGGTAATCGGCGACGAGATCAAGCAGTGGCGCATCTTTCTCATGACCAATGGCGCTGACGATGGGCGTTGTGCAACTAGCTGCTAAACGAACAAGAGATTCATCGCTAAAGGGAAGTAAATCTTCAAAGGAACCACCACCACGAGTAATGATGATGACATCAACATCGGAGTTGGCTTCCAGTTCGGCAAGAGCTGCAGACACTTCTACGACAGCAGCTGCACCTTGCACTGCAACTTCGCGAATTTCAAATTGCACAGCTGGCCAGCGGCGTCGTGCATTTTCAACGACATCTTTCTCAGCATCGGTATTACGACCACAAATGAGCCCAACGGTGCGCGGTAATCGTGGAAGTGCAATCTTGCGATCTGCACTAAAGAGTCCCTCAAGAGCTAACTTCTCTTTCAACGCTTCAAGACGAGCAAGAAGTTCGCCGACTCCTACTTGGCGAATCTCTTTGGCAGACATTGTCAGTGAACCATTTTTAGTGAACCACGATGGCTTGGCATGGATGACAACACGTGCATTTGCAGGAAGTGGTTGAACACTTGCCAAAACAGTTTTGTAACACATCACCGAGATACTCATATCGGCACTGGTATCGCGAAGGCGCATAAAGGCCATTCCACCGCTGCGTTCGTTGAGTTCAGAGATCTCGCCCTCAATCCAGATTGGGCCTAATCGATCGATGTAATCCTTAATAGCTTCAGAGACCAAGCGCACTGGCGCAGGGGATTCACTTGAAGTTTCGAACATAGCGAGAGCCTAATAGACTGCGCATCATGGGCAAGAGAGTTCTCCTAGCTGCGCCGCGTGGATATTGCGCAGGCGTTGACCGAGCCGTAGTGGCCGTTGAAAAGTCGCTTGAACTCTATGGAGCTCCCGTCTATGTCCGTAAAGAGATTGTCCACAATAAGCATGTTGTCTCAACGCTCGAACAACGCGGCGTGATCTTTGTTAACGAGACCGATGAAGTTCCCGAAGGTGCAACCGTTGTATTTTCCGCCCATGGAGTATCTCCCGCAGTTCATGCCGAAGCTGCAGCACGTAACCTGAAGACAATCGATGCAACATGTCCCTTGGTAACCAAGGTACATAACGAAGTAAAACGTTTTGCCAATGAAGAGACTGAAATTTTATTGATCGGCCACATTGGACATGAAGAAGTTGAAGGCACAGCCGGTGAAGCTCCAGGCAAAGTCCGTGTTGTTGATGGACTCGAGGAAGCACGCACAATTCAACCAACGCCTGGAAAGAAATTAGTCTGGCTTACACAGACAACTCTTTCTGTCGATGAAACTATGCAATCAGTTGCAATCCTGAAGGAACGATTCCCTGAAATTGCTAACCCACCATCAGATGACATCTGTTACGCAACACAGAATCGCCAAGAGGCAATTAAAGCGATTGCACCACAAGCTGATCTCGTTCTCGTTGTCGGTTCACGAAACTCCTCTAACTCTGTGCGCCTTGTTGAAGTAGCGCTCGAATACGGAGCTAAGGCTGCCTATCTGATTGATTACGCAGATGAGGTAAAAGAGGAGTGGCTTGTTAGCGCCGAGACAATCGGTGTCACAAGCGGTGCATCTGTTCCTGAAATTCTTGTCGATGACTTACTTAAGCACTTGAGTTCTCACGGTTATCACGACGTTGAAGAAGTTCGCGCAACTGAAGAAACCTTGCTCTTCGCTCTTCCCAAAGAGCTCCGTGCTGATCTGAAGAAAGCGTAAACATGACAACTTTTGTTGATATTCAAGGCGAGAAGTTAGCTGTTGAAATCTATGAACCAAAGGTCCGCATCGCAGATGTAGTGCTGGTGCACGGTTTTACTGGCAGCAAGGAAGATTTTGATCTGATTGGACCACTCTTGGCAGATGCCGGTTATCGCGTATTAACATTTGATAATCGTGGACAACATGAATCAGCACATAGCACGCGCGATGATGCTTACGCTCTAGATTCACTTGCTCGCGATGTTGTTGAATTAGTGGAGCACTTCGGTTTTGAGAAGCCACACCTTCTTGGCCACTCTTTTGGTGGCCTTGTTTCTCAACGCGCCCTCGTTGATTCACCGCAGACCTTTGCGTCACTGACTATCTTCTGCAGTGGTCCACATTGGATTCCAGATAAGCCAGATCTCGATGCCACAGTTCATATTCTTAAAACTTATACGATGGAAGAATCTTGGTATAAATTTAAGGAAGAGACAGATAAATTACTGCCTCGCTACGAGCTTTATAAGAAGCGTTGGGCTGCATCTGACCCTCACTCAACACACACCATGGCGTTGCACCTACAAAAAACTCAACCGATAATTTCTGAACTTATTGCAACGAAGGTACCGATCCATGTTATCTATGGCGAGAACGATGATGCCTGGCCGCTAGCGATGCAGGATCAGATGGCAAAGGATCTATCTGCGCCCCGCACCATTATTAAAGATGCCGGACATTGTCCCAATGAAGATCAGCCTGAAGATACTGTAAAAGTTTTAGCTAGCTTCTGGAGCGCTCTGTAAACGCTTTGAAGGACGGTTCTTTGCTTTCTCATTAAAGAACATAAACCATCCGTAGAGTGCGCTGATAAGCAGGTATGGTGCAACGCTTGCAAGGGCCGCGATGAAATCGATTCCGATACGTGCAGGATGTAAACCATCGCTGATGAAGATGTAGATCAACGTTGTTGCTGCAAAGGCAAGTGGTGGAGTGACGGCAGATACATATCGTGTGCCAGTGCGACCGTAAGAGACACCACCATAGGTAACGAGGCAGAGAATAAGGCCTGTAAGAATTCCGGCACCGTTGCGAATCCACATCTCAAGCCAGGAGAAGATAAAGATAAAGAGGGTTTGAAGTACAACAACACCTTGCTTCTTAAGCCCTGGCCCTGAAAGGGAGGGCTTCTTTACCGTTGTTGTGCTCATGACTTACTCCTCTACTACTTCAACATCAATAAAATCATCGCTCTCGAGATCTGGATTATTGAGAGCTCGAACATTTGCCGGTGCATCAGGGTATTCGATTGCCAGCTTCTCTTTATCGCCACTGACGCCAAGTTTATGGATGCGAAGGGCAGGAGACAAGACAGTTTTTTCGGCAGTTGGAACCAGGTCTTCATATGCCTTGGATGTTGAGTTAATTGCCTTACCGACAGCGACAATCTTGGAATGCAAAAGTGTGAGGTTCTTGAGAAATGTTCCGGCAACTTTGGTGATGTCATCAGCATTTTCAGCTAATTGGTTGCGGGTAAAGATATGGCCAACTGTGCGCAGCAGCGCCATCATTGATGTAGGAGTGGCCAATGTGACACCGACCTTAAATGCTTTCTCGAGCAACATCGGATCGATGCGAAGTGATTCTGCGAGAAGGGTTTCAAAGGGGAGGAAGAGAACGACGAAATCAGGTGAGCCCTGGGATTTGTGATATCCGCGCTTGGCAAGTGCATCAACATGTTTGAGCAAATCTTTGGTGTGCGCGGCCAGTAGTTCGTCGCGCTCGGATTGCACATCGGTACCAAATGCTTCGAGGAAGCGATCGAAGGGAAATTTGGAGTCGATAAATAACTTTGAGCCACCTGGCATTGCAACAGTAATGTCGGGAATACCAGATGAGTCAGAGTCGGTCGTAGAACGTTGTGCTTGGTATTCGTGTCCTTCGCGCAATCCCGCATTTTCAAGGAGAAGTTGTAACTGCGCCTCGCCAAATTTTCCACGAGTCTGCGAGTTAGAGAGAGCGCCCGCAATCTTCTTTGTCTCGTCGAAGAAAGAGGTAGATGCTTTGCGCATCTCATCGATGGTGCCGATTAACTGTGTTTCAGATGCAACGCGTTGCACAGCAGCATCCTGTGCTTGTGCGCGCATGGTCTCGACAGATTTCTTCATCTCTTCCATCTGCGTTGCAATCTTTGTATCGTTTTCAGATTTTGCTTCTGCCGCTTTCAGGCGATCATCAGATGCTTTGAGTAAGACCTTTACATCGTTGAGTTCTTGCGCCAACTTTTCAGAACTGTTGCCAGTATTTTTCATCCGCGAAATCCAGATACCAAGCCCTAACCCAAGAAAGAGGCCGATAATCAGAGTTATTAAGGTCACGAGTGCGCTGGACATGGGGCAATCGTGGCAGGAGGCACTGACAATCCCGCGTAGGCTGTCCTACTTATGAGCCTCTCTATTGGAATCGTCGGTCTTCCGAATGTCGGAAAGTCGACCCTTTTTAATGCTCTGACCAAGAACAATGTCTTGGCCGCTAACTATCCCTTCGCCACCATCGAGCCCAATGTCGGCGTCGTGGGCGTTCCGGATGAGCGTCTAGCCAAGCTCGCCACAATCTTCGGCTCCGAAAAGCTTCTTCCTGCAGCGTTGTCCTTCGTCGACATCGCTGGCATCGTCAAGGGCGCATCCGAAGGTGCTGGCCTTGGTAATAAGTTCTTGGCCAATATCCGCGAGACCGATGCAATCTGTCAGGTTATTCGCGTCTTTACCGATGGCGATGTTGTTCACGTCGATGGTCGTATCGATCCATCCAGTGATATCGAGACAATCAATATGGAACTCGCGCTCGCAGATTTACAGACAATTGAGAAAGCAATTCCGCGCCTGGAAAAAGAGGCACGCGTTGCGAAAGAGAAAGCGCCCGTTTTAGAGGCGGTCAAGGAAGCCAACGAGTGGTTGCAATCCGGAAAGCCGTTGTCGCAATCAAAGATTGATCGCGAACTTCTGCATGAACTTCATTTGCTGACAGCAAAGCCATTCCTCTATGTATTTAATGTCGATGCTGCAGAACTTGCAGATGCTGACTTGCGTAAGAAATTGTCGGCACTTGTTGCCCCTGCCGAGGCGATCTTCTTGGATGCCAAGACTGAAGCAGAACTTGCTGAACTTTCTGATGAAGATGCACTAGAGCTTCTACAAGAAATTGGACTTACCGAACCAGGACTTGCAACTCTTGCACGCGTTGGCTTTGACACTCTCGGCCTTCAAACGTATTTAACAGCTGGTCCAAAGGAAGCACGCGCGTGGACTATTCATCAAGGCGACACCGCACCTATGGCTGCCGGCGTCATTCACACAGATTTCCAAAAGGGTTTCATTAAAGCTGAAATCGTTTCTTTTGCCGACTTGGTAGAAGCGGGCACAATGGCCGATGCGAAAGCAAAGGGCAAAGTCCGTATGGAAGGCAAGGAATACATCATGCAAGACGGAGACGTAGTGGAGTTCAGATTCAATGTCTAATACAACGCAGAACACAGCCCGAGCACGACTCAATCAGCCGCACCTTAAGGATCTTCCACGGAAGACCCGCGACAACCTTCGCAACGTAGCGATCATCGCTCACGTTGACCACGGTAAAACAACTCTCGTTGATGCGATGTTGTGGCAATCCGGAGCCTTCGCCGCTTATAAGAAGCAAGAAGAAGGCCAAGACCGCATGATGGATTCGATGGACCTTGAACGCGAAAAGGGAATCACCATTCTTGCCAAGAACACATCTGTTCGTCGTGGTGACACTGTCATCAACATTATTGATACACCAGGCCACGCAGATTTCGGCGGCGAAGTTGAACGCGGACTCGAAATGGTTGATGGCGTTATCTTGTTAGTCGATGCCTCAGAAGGTCCACTGCCACAAACACGTTTCGTATTGCGTAAAGCGCTACAGAAGAATCTTCCAGTGATTCTCCTTATTAATAAGGTCGATCGTCCTGACTCACGTATCGCAGAAGTTGTCGATGAGGCATATGCACTCTTCCTCGATCTCGATGCCAATGAAGAGCAGATTGAATTTCCAGTTGTCTACGCGTCCGCTAAAGCTGGCCGTGCATCACTTACTCGTCCTGCAGATGGTGGAATGCCTGAAGAAGAGAACCTCGATGTTTTATTCGACACTATCTTCTCTGCAATTCCAGCTCCTGTGTATCACGAAGGTGCACCGCTACAAGCACACGTGACAAACCTTGACTCTTCACCATTCCTTGGACGCTTGGCCCTGTGCCGCGTTCACGAAGGTGTTATTAAGAAGGGCCAAACTGTTTCATGGATTAAGACAGATGGAACAACAGAGCGCGTCAAGGTGTCAGAACTTCTGATGACTGAAGCGCTCGAGCGAGTTCCAGCACTTGAAGCAGGACCTGGCGACATCATTGCAGTTGCTGGTATCGAGACAATTACATTGGGTGAAACCCTTGCAGATCTCGAAAATTCACATGCTCTGCCACTTATTACTGTCGATGAACCATCTATTTCGATGACAATCGGTATCAATACATCGCCTCTTGCTGGCAAGAGCGGCAAGATGCTTACTGCGCGCCAAGTAAAAGATCGACTTGATAAAGAGCTCGTCGGTAACGTTTCACTGCGCGTCCTCAACACTGAACGTCCTGACACATGGGAAGTTCAAGGTCGTGGGGAACTTCAGCTCGCGGTACTAGTTGAAATCATGAAGCGCGAAAGTTTCGAACTTACCGTTGGTAAGCCACAAGTTGTTACCAAGATGATTGATGGAAAACTCAACGAACCGATGGAGCACTTGACTATCGATGCACCAGAAGAATATCTCGGTGTACTTACTCAGTTGATGGCACTTCGTAAGGGCCGCATGGAACAAATGGTTAATCACGGAACCGGTTGGATCCGTCTTGATTACAAGGTTCCATCTCGTGGCCTGATTGGTTTCCGTACCGAGTTCCTTACAGAAACTCGCGGAACAGGATTGCTGCACCACGTATTCGATTCATACGAACCTTGGTATGGAGAACTTCGCACACGTGCAACAGGTTCACTTGTTTCAGACCGTATCGGCGCTGTGACGTCATATGCCCTCGCTGGAATTCAAGAGCGTGGTTCGATCTTCGTTGAACCTGGAGATGAAGTTTACGAAGGCATGGTTATCGGTGAGAACTCACGTTCTGACGATATGGATGTCAACTGTGTTCGCGAAAAGAAACTTACCAACATGCGCGCATCAGGTACCGATGATTCTGAAAAGTTGATTCCACCTAAGAGGCTCAACATGGAAGGTGCTCTCGAATTCTGTCGTGAAGATGAATGCGTAGAAGTAACTCCAGCCGTTGTTCGTATCCGCAAGGTGACTCTCGATGGCGCAGAACGTGCCCGAGCAACATCACGCGCAAAGAAGAACAATCAGAGCTA
>JBAWXP010000019.1:0-12539 GCA_037143995.1 Actinomycetota bacterium | reverse complement strand
CAATGAAACCGAAACCCTTTTCAGAGTTGAACCACTTAACTGTACCTGTTGCCATATTTTTTACTATTCCTTCGATATTTTTAGGAGCTCGAGAATTCCTCGAAATCCAGTCTTCGTCTTGCTACAGCTATACCGAGTAAAGAAGTAAATCTAACAACGGGTACTGATAAAGCGTCCGACTAGGGAAAAGCGTACCTGCTACCTAGGCGTATGCCTATTCCGAGATTGTGAAATCCACGCTCAAATCGAAGGTCGGAAAGCACCAATATTCACCCGTATTCACAAAGTCAGTAGAAAGTTGTATAAATAGAGCACTCATTAGCAGTTGGAAGCATTTGTGGATCGGGGAAGGTCGCACAAATAGCACCTTGCTAGGAGCACCACATGCACGACAAAAACCTCGCTGGTCTGGTTGTTATCCATTCCGCGCCATCTGCCCTGCGTCAACATATCGAGTGGGGAGTTAATTCACTCCTTGGTGCGCCACAGAATATTTTTTGGCGCGATCAACCTCTCTCACCAGGCACTGTGCGAACCACTCTTGAATTCCGCGCACCGCTTGGCACTGCAGCCAAGATTGCAACAGCGCTGAAGAATTGGCATTACCTCAGGTTTGAAGTCAGCGAACTTGGAAATCACGGTGGTGAAATTTTTCGTTGCACACCAGAACTAGGAATCCATCGCGCGCAGGTTGATGCAGTCGGAACGATTTTTGTGAGCGAAGATGTGATTCGTACAGCGCTCCTACATTTCGATGATTTAGAGATTCGTGAGAATTTAGGGGTAGCACTCGGAACTGCATGGGATGAAGCTCTTGAGCCTTACCGTGGAGTTGATTTACAGGAAGTTCAAAGACTCAGAGCGATATGATGTATTTATGACATCACAAGCTCCTATGACTTCAACAGAACGCCGCCAATCAATTCTCTATATTGGAATTGCACTCATTCTTGCAGTGGCACTTGGCGGCGGTTTGGTAAAAGTTGGTGCAGGTTTTGCAGCACGCAATGCAAATGGAATTACTGTGACAGGGTCTGCAAAGACATCAGCAACTGCCGATAACGTAGTCTGGATATTGAATGTCTCACTTACTCGACCAACCGTTGCCGAAGCTGTTACAAAGGTAGGAAACGATGTCGCGTCAGTAAGTAAATACCTGACCGATGGTGGAATTCCTGCCGATGCACTTACTTTAGGATCAGTTTCAACCTATGCCAACGAGCAGTGGGTCAATGGCAATAACACTGGAAAGATTCTTAACTATCGCGCATCCCGCGATGTTGTTGTTCGTTCGAAAGATGTAAAGCTCATCTCCAAGTTATCTCAAGGAATCGGCACCATCTTGCAGCAGGGTGTGACCGTTAATAACTATGGTCCTCAGTATTACCTCTCCACTCTTCCCAAACTTCGTCCACAACTTCTTGAAGAAGCGATGAAGGATGCAAAGATCCGAGCTGAAGCAATTACTAAAGCTGTAGGCGGCAAGGTCGGTTCAGTGCAATCCGTAAAATCTGGCGTATTCCAGGTGACAACACCGGATTCAACGCTGACCCAAGATACTGGCGCATATGACACATCAAGTATTGAAAAGACTGTTACATCAACAGTCTCAGTTACCTTCTCCGTAAAGTAATTTAGAGCGGAATATTGCCGTGTGAACCACGGCGGTAATCAGTCTCAGCAAGCACTTTTGCGATAGCGCTACGGGTCTTATCGGGCTCGATCATTTCATCGACTGCGCCGATTTCGATTGCGCGAGCAACACCGCCTGAAACTTTCTCGTGTTCGGCAGCTAATTCAAGCTCCATATCCTCACGTTGATCTGCTGGAAGATCTGCAAGAAGTCTGCGGTGCAGAACGCGTACAGCAGCAACGGAACCCATGACAGAAACTTCTGCTTGCGGCCATGCAAATACTCGCGTTGCACCAAGTGATTTTGAGTTCATCGCAACGAATGCTCCACCGTAGGCCTTACGAGTAATCACGGTGACGCGCGGAACGACGGATTCAGCGAATGCATGGAGCAACTTGGCGCCGCGACGCACTGCGCCTTCCCATTCTTGACCGATGCCAGGTAAGAAACCTGTGACATCTGCAATCACAATTAACGGAATTCCAAATGCATCACAGGTGCGGACAAAGCGTGCTGCTTTTTCAGCAGCTGCAGAGTCCAAGACACCCCCGATGACTTGTGGGTTATTAGCAATAACGCCGACTGTGCGGCCCCCAAAGCGACCAATGACAGTGGTCATATTTTCAGCCCACATAGCTAGGAGCTCAAGTTTTTCGCCATCCTGATCGAGAATTGCATCGACAAGTGGATGGACTTCGTAGATACGTTTTGCAGAATCTGGAACCAGATGTGCAAGTGGAACATCTTTTACCGCCGCTGACATCAAACCTTGATTGGCAAAGAGTGAGATGAGATCTTGAATCTCACTAAAAGCAATATCCTCAGATGGCGCAATAACATGTGCAACACCAGAGTTCTTACTATGTGCCTCAGGGCCACCGAGCAACGCCATATCAACAACATCACCAGTAACTGATTTCACAACGTCTGGGCCAGTGACAAAGATGCGCCCTTCGGGTGCAAGGACTACAACATCAGTCAACGCTGGGCCATATGCACCGCCACCTGCTGTGGGACCAAGGACAAGAGATAACTGTGGGATGCGACCACTTGCTGTCACCATTGCTTGGAAGACTTCTCCAAATGCATTGAGAGATGCAACGCCATCGCTGAGCCGCGCACCACCTGAGTGCCAAATTCCAATGACAGGAACTTGTGCGCCCATTGCAGATCGATAAGCCTGAACAATTACTTGCGAACCTTCAATACCGAGTGCGCCACCTTTTATTGTGGGATCAGATGCGAAGACAACAACTTTATTTCCCTTTACCAAACCAGTTGCTGCAACCATTCCGCAATTGGTTCGTGCAAGCAGGAGTTCGTACTTACCGTCATCTACAAGTTTGGCGATTCGTGCCTCGGGGTCGAGCACTGAGTCAGGTGTTGCCATAGGTCTAGGTTAGAGCGATTTAAATACAAGTACTACGTTGTGGCCGCCAAAACCGAAGGAATCATTGAGCGCTGCGATATCTCCCGAAGGCAATTGGCGTGGAGTGTCACGAACGACATCAACGGTCACAGCTGGGTCTAAGTTTTCAATATTAATTGTTGGGGGAGCAAGGCGATCTTGCAGCGCCTTGACGATAAAGACAGATTCAATTGCTCCGGCGCCGCCGAGTAAGTGGCCCGTCATTGATTTTGTTGCAGATACTGCAACATGATCGGCATCTGCGCCCAGCGCTTTGCGGAGTGCATTTGCTTCAGCAACATCGCCTGCAGGAGTTGATGTTGCATGCGCATTGAGGTGCACGATGTCTTTAGTCGATAGACCTGAATTTGCGAGTGCGAATTTAATTGCGCGCTGTACTCCAGAGCCATCTGGGTCTGGAGCTGCGATGTGATAACCATCGGAGGAAAGACCTTGACCGCCGATTTCGCAGTAAATCTTTGCACCGCGCGCCTTTGCATGTTCGTACTCTTCAAGAATAAGCACTCCGCCGCCTTCGCCAAGTACGAATCCATCGCGATCGCGATCGTAGGGACGAGATGCACGCTCTGGTGCATCGTTACGAGTTGAAAGTGCTTTCATTGCTGCAAAACCAGCCATCGGTAATTGATGAATGGCAGCTTCAACGCCGCCAGAAACAACAATGTCTGCGCGATTATTTTTAATCATTTCATAGGCATAGCCGACAGCTTCAGCGCCCGATGCACATGCACTGACGGGAGTATGTACGCCAGCTTTTGCTTGAAGCTCAAGGCCCACATTTGCAGCAGGTCCATTAGGCATCAACATCGGGACAGTGTGTGGGCTGACTCCGCGTGCGCCTTTTTCATTGAGATTAACAAATTGATCAAGGAGTGTGATGACACCGCCAATGCCGGATGCGATAACAACTCCGAGGCGTTCCTTATCGATCTCATCAGGAGAGCCTGCATCTTTCCAGGCTTCACGAGATGCAACGAGTGCAAATTGTTCTGAGCGATCAAGGCGGCGCATTTCAACGCGCTCCATCTGATCTGCTGGCTCTATCGCAACGCGCGCAGCGAAGTGCACGGGTAGGAGCTCGCGCCAATCTTCAGTAAGAAGTCTGACTCCACTGTGGCCGGCCAAAATAGCCTTCCACGTTGAATCGACATCTCCACCGAGAGGGGTGGTGGCTCCAAGGCCCGTAACGACTACGCGACGTTGTGACATTCGAGAATTCTTCTAGTTATGCAGCAGCGTTAACGATGAAGTTAACAGCATCGCCGACTGTAGCGAGATCAGTTACCTTCTCATCAGGAATCTTTACGCCAAAGCGCTCTTCGCATGCGACGACAACTTCAACCATGCTGAGTGAGTCGACTTCAAGGTCATCAGTAAAGTTCTTATCGAGTTCGATTGATGCAGCTGGAATGCCTGCTACTTCTTCAACGATCTCTTTGATTCCTGCAAGTACATCTGCTTGTGACAGCGCCATTATTTTTCCTTCTCTGTTCTCACTAGTACTTCATTTCTTGAGGTTGCAATTGTCTACGAAAGAGGGGCTTACTTCCCAGTAAATAGGAGGTTAATTCCGAAAAAATTATGGTTTAGGCGGTAATTTCACAACTTGCCCCGCATAAACGAGACCTGCGCCATACCCAATGAGAAGCGCCAATTTTCCATGGAGCTCGGGGTGTTTCTCAAGAAGAGCATCCATAGCCAAAGGAATTGATGCAGCCGATGTATTTCCATTTTTACGAATGTCATCTGCAATGATCACTGAATCTGGCATATCCATCTCTTTCGCCATTGTTTCAATGATGCGCACATTTGCTTGGTGTGGAATAAATGCATCGAGATCGTTGACAGTAAGCCCTGCAGATTCAAGTGCCTTCACTGCAGCTTTGCTCATAGAAAATACAGCCCAACGGAAAACTTTCTGACCCTCTTGAGTGATGTTCGGCCATTTGCTGCCAGCCTTGGTTAATTGAGTTTCAACATCGCGCACATCGATCCATGATGGATTCATAAGAATTGCATCGCGGCTATCGGCATCTGATCCCCATTCGACCGGACCAATGCCAGCTTCTTGCGAAGCCCCAATGACAACAGCTCCTGCACCATCGGCAAAGATAAATGCGGTGGCGCGATCGTCGGGATCTGTGAAATCCGAAATCTTTTCAGCACCAATGACTAATACCGTCTTTGATGTTCCCGACTTAATGAAATCGTGAGCCATCGAGACGCCGTAACAGAAACCTGCGCACGCAGCATTGATATCAAAGGCGGCAGCCTTGGGATGTCCTAGACGTTGCAGGATTGCGGTAGCTGCAGATGGTGCTTGAAAAGGAAAGGTAATTGTTGCAACGATGATGGTGTCGATATCGGTGATAGAAAGTTTTGCTTTCTTCAGCGCATCTTCAGCAGCCCAGGTAGCCATATCAAGAACAGTCTCTGTCTCATCGGCAAAGCGACGCGCTTCAATGCCGGTACGTTGCTGAATCCATTCGTCGCTGGAATCAATTCGGATTGCAACTTCGTCATTGAGAACCACGCGCTTGGGGCGATATGAACCGACTGAGAGTATTTGGCTCTCGCTACCGGTCTTTGATGCAATCGTCTTCATTACCTGCCTCCATGAGTTGCAACGAATGCACGCGCTGCATCGAGATCATCTGGGCTCTTCAGTGCGAACTGTTCGATACTAGGCGTAGCGCGCTTAATAAGTCCAACGAGCGTGCCAGCGGGTGCAACTTCAATCACGCCTGTAACACCGAGGGATACAAGAGTCTCCATACATAAATCCCAACGAACAGGGTTGGCAATTTGATTGACGATACGAGCCAGAATTTCAGCGCCATCATTTATTACGCCGCCATCTTTATTGGAGAGAACTCCAACCGTTGGGGGCGTTGGTGACATCGTTGCAGCAAGTGCGCGCAGTGGTTCAACTGCTGGTTGCATGAAAGCAGTGTGGAATGCGCCAGCGACTGCAAGTGGGCGAACGCGAGCGCCTTCGGGAGCAAGTTGCGCAATCGCATCGAGATCACCGGCTGCAACAATCTGTCCGCCACCATTGTCATTGGCTGCAACCAGGCCTAAATCTGCAATAGCGCGCAGAACAACGCTGCGATCTCCGCCTAACACAGCAGCCATTCCTGCTGGAGTAATACCTGCAGCCTTTGCCATTTCAACACCGCGAGTGCGTACCAACTTCATGGCATCTACTGGAGTCAGAACTTCTGCAATTGCTGCTGCAGTAATTTCTCCCACCGAGTGGCCGGCAAGATAAGAGAATGAGCCATTGGCACCGAGTGCATGCGCACTCATCAACCCTGCGGCCACAATCAGTGGTTGTGCATTGGCGGTATCTTTAATTTCATCAGCATCGGCAGTTGTGCCTAACCGAGCAACATCAAGGCCAATTGCCTCTGAGATTTCTTGCGCCATTGCCCGTAACTTCGAATCTTCCAGCCATGGGCTGAGCATTCCGGGCGTTTGTGAACCTTGCCCCGGAGCGATGATGGCGAGCATGTACTTAATATATTGGGTTACGTCTGAGTAACAAGCCAATTCAGAGCAGGCATGCTCAGCTTTACGAGACTCTCTCGTTCTGTAGTCGATTGATGTGAATATCTGCATGGGCTGCAAAATCTGGGTAGAAGACATTTGATTCAGCAACATCGTTGCGATGGTGAGCCATATAGATCAGCTCATAGATGGAGAGAAGAAGAATTGCTGGAAGTAAATCGATGCTTCGCTTGAGAAACCAAGGAGTTCCATTTTTAAGCATCCAAATAATCGAATCTTTCCGGCTTCTATTATTGGTGCGGGTAAATTTCACGGCATCAACTTCAAATCCACGCATGCGCAGAAGATGAGCAAAATTATCTGCAATAAATTGATGTCCATGACGGCTGGGGTGCATGCGGTCTACATGCCACTTATCGCGGGCGTAGATAGTCTCGAGTGATCGAGTCTCGAGCAAAATGGAGCTATAACGATGGGCCATCTTGCGAGTTATCTGGTTAACAGCGCTAACACGGCGACGACATACGCGAGCAACCAAACGTGGCATCGGAACTATCTGTGTTGGATCATGGAGTTCGAGCAACATTGAAGTTGCCCCCAACTCTTCTATCTGTCGCAGAGTCTCGTTGAGGTTTTCCTCAAAGACTTGAGGCGAGAAACCATTACGCAATAAATCATTTCCACCCACAATGACCGCAACAAGTTCTGGTTCGTGAATCAGAATTTTTGGCAATTGATCGTGGAGAACTTCCTTTGATTGTGCACCTGGACGTGAAGCATTGATATAGATGAGCGGCTCAGTGAAAGCTTGAGCTAAGTGATATCCCCACCCAAAATGGTTTCCAGATTTATCTGAATCTCCAACACCCGATGCGGCGCTATCTCCAATGATTGCAAGAGTCAGTGGCTTATCCATATTAGGCCGCCTTCACGGGGTGCATCGTGTCGAGCTTGTAAATAGTTGCTGACCACGGGAATTTCTCTGCTTGAAGTCGGCAGCGATCTGAAAGCGTGGGATCTTCTTTTATTTCATCGAGAATTATTTGAACAGCATCGGCAAAGGCAGCGCCATTGTTTGCCGCTGTAAGTCCTACGAAATCACCGTTATCTTGAGTGAGGAACTCACCGACTGCACTTGTTTCAGATGCAACAACGGGAGTTCCGCTGGCCAAAGATTCAAGCGCTGCGAGGCAAAATGTTTCAATGGGACCTGGAGCAAGTGAGACATCGGCAGATGCAATCATTTGAGCAAGGAGGTTCTTATTTGCAACGTAACCCCAGAAAGTCACCGGAATATCGCGAGATGAGTCATATAACTTCTTATGGAGTGGGCCACTGCCGATATAGACAAGGCGCGCATTGATTCCACGGCTAAGAAGTTCGCGCAATACTTGAAGAGAACGCTCTGGCTTCTTTTCAGGAGAAAGGCGACCACAGTGGACAAGGAGAACTTCGCCACCCTTGATCATCTTGGCGCGAAGTTCTTCATTGCGATGAGCCGGTGAGAAAGTTTCAAGATCGACGCCAAGGGGAACCCTGACGACATTGGATGTACCAATCTCATCAAATTCAGCTGCTGCGAAATGAGTAGTTGTTACGACAAAATCAAATCGTCCAGCCAAACGTGTGTTATGCCAGCTCACAAAACTCTTGAGAGGTATTCCGAAGTAGTTCTTGACTAATCCGCGCAGAGTTTCATGGCTAAAGACAATTGCCGGAATATTGCGTTTCTTCGCCCAGTTACCCAAACATGAGAGAGTAAAGCGATCTGAAACTTCGATGCGATCAGGGTTGAGTGACTGCACAATAGTTTTGACTTGGCGATTAGATTTAATAACGCGATATCCACCACTAAATGGAATCACCCATGAAGGAAGTGTGATGCAGGCACCATGGGTTGTGTTCTCGCGAGAGAACCTCTTTCCTGGCACCACATAGATAAAGTCGTGACCAATTTTTCCGTATTCAGTGCCAAGGTTGTGAAGGGTTGTCTTAATGCCACCTGATTTAGGCCCGTAGAAGTTGGCGATATGGATGATCTTCATGCGACCAAACCTCGCTTTTGTGAAATTTCAAAGATTGCATCGTGATAGTGCTCAATCAATTGAGCGTTGATGTAATCCCATGTGCGGTGTTCGACTGCGCGACGTGCGGCGATCTGCATAAGGTCGAAAGAGCTATGAGAGCGCAGAGTTTCAACGGCCTCAAGCAGAGCATGAGAATCAGCGGTATCAATGAGTAGCCCAGTTACGCCGTGATCAATGAGATCTACAGGGCCACCGGAATCTGGACCAATAACGGGGACACCGGATGCGAGCGCTTCTTGAATAGCCTGACAGAAAGTCTCGTGCTTGCCTGTGTGAACAAAGATATCAAATGATGCAACGTAGCGACCGAGCTCTGTTCCGGATTGATATCCGACAAAGCGTGCATTGGGTAGCTCTTTTTTAAAGCGAGCAGTTGCTGGTCCTTCGCCTACGATGACAAGCTGAATATCTTTCTGTTGATCAAGAATTGCTAAATCAGAGAGACGCTTCTCATTTGCAAGGCGTCCAACATAACCAACAATAAATTTATCTCGCTCGCCTGTGATATTTGCACGCAGTGATTCATCGCGACGTGATGGTTGAAATTTGACGAGGTCAACTCCACGCTTCCAGAGTCGAACATTCTTCACTCCACTTGTTTCCAGATCACGACAAGCCCATTTCGATGGAGCAAGAGTGATATCGGATGCTTGGTGAATTCGCGAGACCCACTTCTTCAATGTGCTGTGAGCGATTGTTAATCCGTAGTGACGGGCAAATCCTGCGATATCTGTCTGATAGACCGAGACAGTTGGGATATCCATCCTCTTGGCAATACGAGCGACATAGTGGCCGAGAAAAATGGGTGATGCTAAATGAATGACATCAGGTGCGAAACCTTCAAGAAGTGGTTCAAGGAATTTGCGGGGGACTCCCATAGGAATTAACTTCTTCATCGAGATGCTTGGTACATGTTTGATCTTGTAATCAAGGTAGCGAGTTGGAGCGCCTTCACTCTCGGGTGCAATGATGAGAACTTCATGGCCCTGCGCTTTGCAATATTCAAGAAGTCGCAAGACTGAGTTGGTCACGCCATTGACTTGCGGCAGAAATGCTTCGGTGACGACTGCGATACGCAACTTCGCGGGTGTCCCAGACTCGATCATGGTTGCAGAGTGAGGGGTGTGAGCATCCGAAAGATCCCCCATGAGGTTACGTGTTCCTGAATAGAAGGTGAAGTATTGGTTGAGGGTTTCACGCTTCACAAAGAGGCTACCCGTCAGTAACATAAGCGCCATGAAGATTGCAGTCTGCGTCAAACAAGTCCCTGATTCATGGGCTGAGAAGAAGATGGTCAATGGTCTGCTCGATCGCGAGAACGTTGATGCAGTTCTTAATGACCTTGATGAATATGCAGTTGAAGAAGCGCTCCGTATTGCAGAAGCTCATGGCGGCAATGAAGAAGGTGCGCCCAATACAGTCACTGTGATTTCTATGGGTCCAGATCGCGCAACTGAGGCGGTACGTAAGGCGCTATCTATGGGCGCCAATGACGCAATTTTAGTGAGCGATAGCGCGCTCGCAGGTTCTGATGCGCTTGCAACATCGAGTGTTCTTGCAAAGGTGATTGCAGATGGTGGATATGACATCGTCATTTGTGGCACAGAATCCACCGATGCTCGTATGAGCGTTGTACCGGCGATGATCAGCGCTCGCCTTGGATGGGCGCAACTGACATTTGCTTCAAAGGTTGCAGTAGATCCTGCCGGCAAAGTTTCGATTACTCGCGTGACAGAAGCTGGCGTCGATGAAATCTCTGCTGCATTTCCTGTCGTTATCAGCGTTGTAGAAAAGATTAACGAACCGCGCTATCCATCCTTTAAAGGAATCATGGCTGCAAAGAAGAAAGTCATTGATCAGAAAGATTTAGCAGCAGTTGGTGTATCGGCGCAGAGCGCATGGTCACAGGTAAACGATGCAACACCGCGTCCGGCGCGCGCAGCTGGTATCAAAGTTACCGATGAAGGCAATGGCGGGCAAGACCTTGTGAACTTCCTGGCAGAGAAGAAGTTGATATGAGCACCGTATTAATTCTTGCTGATTTTTCAGGTGATAAAGCCAGTAAAACAACGGCAGAGCTTGCAACAGCTGCAGCGCGTATCGGATCCGTTACTGCAGTAGTCCTTGCAGGTAGCGGTAAGGGCGCATCCCTTGCGGCGACAGTTAATCAGGGTCCTATTGCCAACCTTCTTGTTATCGAATCCGATGACTTTGCAACACACGGTGTTGCAGCATCTGCCGATGCACTGGCACAGATTGTGAAAGAGAAGTCACCAGCTGCACTTCTGATTGCATCTCATGCCTTTGGTAAAGAGGTTGCAGCTCGCGTTTCTGTCCTTACAGAATCTGGAATCATTACAGATGCAGTTGACGTTGCAGCCGATTGCACTGCGACTCAATTAGTCTTTGGTGGATCGACAACTGTTCACTCGAAGGTTTCTCATGGCACAGCAATCATTACTGTGCGCCCCAATAGCGTTGAAGCAGATTTCTCTGCATCATCTCCTGCTATTGAAAATGGAACTACGACAATTGGCGCCGATGCCAAGAAAGCAACAGTCTCTTCATCACAACCTCCTGTAAAGGGCGGACGACCAGAGCTGACTGAAGCAAACGTTGTTGTATCAGGCGGGCGCGGAACCGATGGAAACTTTGCACCGGTTGAAGCATTTGCAGATTCACTCGGGGCTGCAGTCGGCGCATCACGCGCTGCAACAGATGCTGGCTGGTATCCACATTCACATCAAGTGGGACAGACCGGAAAGACTGTAAGTCCGCAGCTCTATGTTGCATGCGGAATATCAGGTGCAATCCAACACCGCGCAGGAATGCAGACTTCAAAGACAATCATCGTCGTTAATAAAGATCCTGAGGCGCCGCTCTTTGATATCGCAGATTTCGGCGTAGTCGGCGACCTCTTCAACGTGCTGCCCAAGGCCACAGAAGGCGTCGTAGCGCGCACGAACTAGACTGCTCCCATGAGCGTCTATCTCGACCATGCGGCTACAACGCCGATGTTCGACGTCGCCATTGCTGCGATGAATACTTCTCTTCGCAAGTTAGGTAACCCTTCATCTCTTCACACCGAAGGTCGTTCAACGCGCAAAGATGTCGAAGATGCTCGCGAAAAGATTGCACAGGCAATCGATTGTCAGCCGAGTGAAATCATCTTTACCGGCTCTGGAACTGAAGCTAATAACGCAGCAATCAAGGGGCTCTTCTGGCACTCCGATAAAAAAGTTATTCTCATCTCGAGCATCGAACACCATGCCGTTCTAGATCCTGCGCACTGGTTGGTCGAACACGAAGGTGCGCAGCTCATCGAGATTCCTGTGACATCTGATGGTGTGATTGATCTTGAATATGTGAAGAAAATTGTGGCAGATCGTGGTTCAGAGATTGCCCTAATTTCTGTGATGCATAGCAATAATGAGACTGGCGTTATTCAACCCATTGCAGATCTTGTAAAGATTGCTGGAGATATTCCAGTGCATTGCGACGCTGTACAAAGCTTTACCAAGGTGCCACTTTCTTTTAAGCAACTTGGTCTTTTCTCCATGACTATTAGCGGTCATAAAGTCGGTGGACCACTAGGAATCGGTGCGCTCATCTTGCGTCGCGCAGTTGAAATTCCAGCGTTGTTGCATGGTGGGGGACAAGAGCGCGATATTCGAAGTGGAACGCTGAATGCCCCATCTATTGTGGCCCTTGCTGCAGCAGTTGAAGCAAAGCTCTATAACGCCGCAGATGTTGCCTCATTACGTGATGCATTTGAAGCCGGCGTGCTTGCATCGCGCCCTGATGCAGTCATCAATGGAAAAAGCGCAGACCGTTTGCCTGGAATCTCAAATATTACTTTTCCGGGAACGCAGAGTGATTC
>JBAWXP010000018.1:0-13071 GCA_037143995.1 Actinomycetota bacterium | reverse complement strand
GTGGGGCCTATAGCTCAGCCGGTAGAGCAACGGACTTTTAATCCGTGGGTCGACAGTTCGAGCCTGTCTGGGCCCACTTACATATCGCGTTCTTTGGAAAGTTCGTCCAGGTTTGGCCGCGGAATTGTTGGTCGATCTCCACGCACAAAACGTTTATACATATATATAGATACGCCAGCAAAGAATGGCCACTCAAAGGTATAGACCCAGGCGCGCCAATGTCCTTCATGTGCTCGGTGCCATTCAAACCAACCGGCCCACATGCAGAATGGAATTACTACAGCTAGAACTAGGAGAAAAGTTCGCTTCTGCTTATTGGTCAGTGGCTTTAACTCTTCGCCATCTTTAACCCAGTCTGGTGCTTCGAATTCTTTATCCACCATGAGCAGCTCTCTCGGCAGCAATCTCTGCATCAATTTCTACAGATTTTCTCTCTTCAGATTTAATCCAGTGATAGACAGCAAATGACATCCAAATTGTGTCGATGATCATTGCACCAGACCACATTAATGAACCACCACGACGCTGATCATCGAGGGTGTACATATCGTTATAGAGCGATCCTCGACTGACATAGATAAAAAATCCTGTCAGTGTTTCAGGGACCATCATCAGAAAGAGTGAAATAACTGCCATTGCAGGTGAGACTCTTCGATTTACAAAATTTCTATCAAGCAAGTTGTAGTAGAAGAGGTATGGCAAAGCTATATAGAGAGGGACCTCAAGATATGTATGCGCCCAAGAGTGTTCCATAATGAATGAATGAGGACCTGGAAGGTGCACGCCAATCATGAGAGCGGCATAACTCACCCAGCTAAAGATGGGATGTGTTAGCGCATGGAAGATTTTTCCCGATGGATGAAAGTTTGCTGGTGTTCCAAGAACCAAGAGGGGACCAGTCAGCATCATCATCGTGATGTGTTGAACCATATGGAGTGAGAAATAATCCATTGCTCGTGCACCGATTGGAGTATTGACAACTGCGAGAATCGAAATCAGTCCTGATAAGAAGAAGATTCTCTGGCGTGCTGTTGATGCTCCGTATTTGAGATAGAGAAAAACCAGCAGTAATACTGGAATTAAGATCTCAGGTGCTAACTGCCATGAGTCCATGACGCTGACATCGTGGTGATGCATCTCCATAAGCCTGCAGGCTAGCCCTCAAATTGAAGTTTTGGTACGAGGAAACCAGTAAATCTCTCGAAATAACCCGCGCCTACTCTTCTTATTTCTCCATGCCAGGCGTACCCTGCAATGAACGTATTCACAACCTAAAAATGAGTGCTACCAGTTTGGACTCAACGAAGAGTGAGGACTTGAATGAATAAGCGAATATTCGCGGCGCTTGCAACAGTCGTACTTGGTTTTGGTGTTATCGCCGGAATCGGAACATATGTTGTTGCGGCTAAGAATGATCCAGGAGTAATCGTTGCCGAGAAGGCCGATTCCTATACAGCTCCCGATGGCACTGTTTATCCCCAAGTAAAACTCTCACTCAATGTCTATCCCAATAGCGGATTCGGCGGCCAACATGGCGCTGGTGGCGGTGCGCATCCTGATTACGTCAGCTACAGCACCGGTGGACCAAATGGTGAAGTCATTTCAGGGGCTGGATCAGGTTCAAACTTTGAAGTCCCTGCACACACTGCAGTAACAATTACTATTTATCAGTACGACTCCGGTGAAAGTATTACAAACGACTTCTTTGCACATGTGCATGGAACCGTCGACGGTAAGGCAACTTTTGTGAAGCGCTGGGATACCAAGGCGAAAGCAAATGCAGTTGCTGAACAACAGATCACCGATATCCCTAAAGATGTTGTAGGTCATACATTTACTCTGCATGGACTCTCTGATGCAAAGTCTCAACTCTTTGTCAGCGTTCCACTGATGATGTCACAAGATGAAGAAGTGAGCGCGGCAGAAGAAGCTGGCGGATATACACAATTCCCAACAAAGACAACCTTCACATTTATCACTGGCGATGCCGGTGAATATGTATGGAACTGCGAGTTCCCATGTGGTGACGGAACCATTGCCCGATTTGGTGCAGCGATGTCAACCATGAGTTACATGTCCGGACATTTCACAGTGAGGGCATAAATAAATGGCAACTACTACTCGATACTTCGCCGGTCCTTGGTGGAAACGTCAAGATTTCAGACGGACCGGAATTCTCTGGTTAATCCTTACGCCCATCATTGGTTATTTCTGTTCAGAAATCCAAGTAGCAGCGATGGGCGCGCCAGCATCAGAAGTAATGGCAACTACCGAACGACTCATGCGCATCTTTACTTGGGCAGCATCTCCGGTTGCAGCATTTGTTGCCGCAATGGCGATTGTCTCTCTTCTTGGCAAGCGTCATCACGGAAGTACACCTCCACCTGATTCTGAAGATGTCATTGAGACATCACCGAAATCGATTGCGGTGTGGATGGTCAGCTCTGCGCTCTTGTGCCTCTTCGCACTTGTAGTTGGAATGATTGCGATTCAAAAAGATAACGCTTCACTTTTAGATGCAGAGGCAATCCACGTCAATGTCACTGGTCAACAGTGGGTGTGGAACTTTGATTATCCAGGAGATGGCGGAGTTCGATCACAAGTACTGCACCTTCCTGTTGATCAACCAGTTGTCTTCCATGTAACAAGTAAAGATGTGAAGCATTCATTCTGGCTTGTTCAGTTGGGTGTCAAGATTGATGCCAACCCTGGCGTGTATACAGAAACAGCTGTAACCCCCAACAAGATTGGCACCTTCGATGTTCGATGTGCCGAACTGTGCGGACTTCTGCATGCATATATGCAGAATAAGGTGATCGTGCAGAGCAAAGAAGATTATGAAAAATGGCTAGCAAGCCAACCAAATACCGGTGTGACTACATGGACTGAACCAGGAGCTGCTGCCTAATGACTACAACAATGACTCATACAGCGCCAACATCGGGCCACACACCTAAAGTTGGAATCATTAGACATCTCAATGTCTTTACCGCATTCGCACTTGGCATAATTACTGCGCTCGTTGTCTGGAGATTAGCTCTAGCTTATCTACCTGAAAATGCAGAAACCGCAGTGATGGCTACACGCGAAGATAAAATCGCACTTCTTTCAATGATTGGTTGGTTCGTTGGATTTATGACTGGAATCGGTGCACTTGTTGCGCCATTCCGCTGGGTCATGGGCAAGGACTTATCTCATGATGAGAATATGTTCTTGGCCGGCAAAGATATGGGCGTCAAGCGCTACTTCCGCTATACAACCGATCACAAAGTTGTTGGTATCCAGTACCTAGTAATCACCATGGTGATCTTTGGTATTGGTGGAATTCTTGCAATGCTCATCCGTGCAAACCTTGGAACTGCAGGCGGTGGGCTAATCCATCCGCAGGCTTATAACTCAATTGTTGGTACCCATGGAATCGTGATGATTGTTGGAACAATCATTATGGTCACAGGACCTTTCGGTAACTACATCATGCCAATCATGATTGGTGCGCGAGATATGGCATTCCCACGTCTTAATGCACTGAGCTTCTGGCTGATTGTTGCCGCTGCAATTCCACTCATCTGGGGTCAATTCCTTGGTGGAATTTCAACAGGATGGTCTGCCTACAACCCGCTTGCAGGGCAAGCGCCTCTGGGTATGGATGGCTACATCATGTTCATCTGTATCTTTGCACTTTCAACAATGGTTGCTGGTGCAAATATCACCACCACTGTTGTTCGTATGCGCGCAAAAGGAATGACATGGAATCGCACACCAATCTTTATTTATGGTGTTGTCGCATCTGTAGCTCTTGCACTTCCTGCATTCCCAGTCTTCTTCCTATCTCAAGTGTTATCAGCATTTGATAGAGCGCTCGGAACTTCTTTCTATGACACAGCAAATGGTGGAAGCGGTTGGCTCTATGAAAACCTCTTCTGGATCATGGGTCACCCCGAGGTTTATGTCATTCTTATTCCTGCAGTTGCTGCGTTGATGGAGATGGCGCCAGTCTTTACTCGCTCGCCACTATTTAGCTTCAATATTGCTGTAATGGGTATTGCGGGAATCTCTGGACTATCTGTTCTTGTCTGGGCTCACCATATGTATATCTCTGGTTGGGCTCCGCTTCTGAATACGCCATTTATGTTGACGACCGAATTGATCTCGATACCCACGGGCATGCTCTTCCTGGTTCTGATTGGAACTCTGTGGCGAGGGCGTTTGTGGATCACAGTTCCAACAATGTCAATCTTCGCACTTCTCTGGAACTTCATGATTGGTGGAATTACAGGCATCTACCTCTCAGATGTTCCAGCTGATGCATTCCTTCACGGTTCCATGTTTGTGACTGCTCACTTCCATTACACGTTAATGGGCGCAGGACTTACAGGAGCACTGGCATCGCTTGTCTACTGGTTCCCAAAGATGACGGGAAGAATGCTTGATGAAAAGCTTTCGTGGATCTCATTCTGGTATGTGCAGATCGGATTTAACGTGGCCTTTATGGGCATGTTCTTCGTAGGTCTGCAAGGTCAACCACGTCGCGTTGAGGCCTATGCAGCAATCTTTAGCAAGGGCAATCTCCTTACTTCAATCGGAGCGGGAGCCATCATGACCGGCATGCTCGTTCTCCTTGCTGCTGTTATTGGCTCATGGCGCAGTGGCGTTAAGGCACCAATGAATCCATGGCAAGCAAAGTCACTCGAATGGACAGTTCCATATCCAGTACCACTAGAAAACTTTGAAACTCTTCCTGTTGTTACAGAAGATGTCTACGGATACGGAAGGAAGAAATAATGAGCGTTGATACACACGCACATACCAACCCACATCATGAACATCCAGATGTCGTGGGAAGCCGTAATCGCCTTGGAGTAATTCTGCTCATCGTGGCTGACGTGGCATTCGCACTCAGCATGATGTTTACCTACTTCTACCTCAAGGCACAGAATGTCAACGATATGTGGCTTCCAAAGGCCGATGGTGATGTACCAGCAGTTCTTCCGGTCTCCAGTGCTAGCGCATGGAAGATCACAGCAGTTGCTGCTGTTGGACTGATTGCACACGTCATTGCACTTCGTAACGTTCGTAAGGGAAATCAAAGTGGACTGAAAACTTTTGGTCTTATTGCCTTCTTGGTTTCACTTGTTGCGCTTGTACTTCAGATCCAACAATTTGGAGCTGTTCCATTTAACTTTGATAAAGGTGCATACGTTTCTTGCTGGTACATGTTTGCAATATTGAACACTGTCCACTTGATTCTTACCGCATTTATCGCACTAGGTAACTGGAACCGTTCACGACTGGGTCTCTATAAGCCAGATCACTGGCATGTAGATATCGTCAATGTTTGGTGGATATGGATGGTTCTGTCATCATTACTAGGTGCCTTCGCGCTTAGCTTCACCTAAGAAATCTTCTGGCTGGATAGCCCCATACATAGCCCTTGGCTGCGTATGGGGTTGTTCTTTTATCTTCATCAAGTTAGGCCTTGAATTCCTTACTCCATTTGGAGTTGCATTCGGTCGTTGCGCGCTGGGTGCGCTCACTCTGGTGCTCATTGCCAGGATTCAAGGCTCTCCCATAATTACCGATAAGAAGTTACTGCTGCATCTATGGGTTGTTGCAGCGCTTCTTAATGTCATACCAGGGGTTCTCTTTGCACTTGCCGAAACTAAAGTCACTTCAATACTTGCCGGAATCATCAATGCGGTAACACCACTGATGACGCTCGTTGCAATACTCGTTGTTAACCGAGAGGAGAAACCCAAAGCATTTCAATACGTGGGTCTACTCATAGGTTTTACGGGAGTGCTCATAGTTTTAGGGGCCTGGCAAGGTTTGGGTGATAACCCGCTCTGGGCAATCTTGGTATTACTTGTGGCAGTTTCTTGCTATGGAATTTCATTTCCTTACACACGCAAATATGTGATTCCCTATAAAGAAAGACCTCAATCTATTGTGGCAACTCAATTGACCTTAGCTGCTGCAACCCTTCTACCTTTCTATCTCTTTGACGGAATTGCCAAAGATGAATACCGTCTTGCTCCAGTGCTTGGAATGTTAGCGCTAGGAGTATTCGGTAGCGGCTTTGCTTATATCTGGAACTTTAAGGTGATGGAGCTTGCCGGAAGTGCGATTGCTAGTAGCGTCACATATCTGACCCCACTTGTGGCAGTTATTGTGGGAGTTATATTCCTTAATGAAAAAGTGACGTGGTATGAACCAGTTGGTGCTTTGGTAGTTCTACTGGGAGCTGCGATTGCGCAAGAGCGAATCAGATTTAGTCGATCTTCCAGCCACTAGTTATCGGACCTAAATCAATTCCAGCAGCGGCGTGATCTGTGTTTTCACCACGTGCCATTTGTGCAGCGTGAGCTGTGTTATGCCAGCGCTCTTCAATCTTGCCGTATTTCCAGAGTAGTAGGGCTACTGACCAGACAACAACGAAGGCCCCCACGATGAAGTATCCAGCAGAATTTAAGTTAAATGCCTTGCAGTAATCCCAGAAGCCACCCGAGAGATTGAGCTGATTGGCGATGACTTGAAGGATTTCAAGGCCTCCAACAAAGAGAGCAACCGCCACAGAAAGTCCAGTGATAATAATGTTGTAGTAGATCTTGCGCACAGGCTTTGAGAATGCCCAGCCATATGCAAAGTTCATAAATGAACCATCAATGGTATCGAGCAGGCTCATGCCGCCTGCGAAGAACAGTGGTAGAGAAATAATTGCCCACCAAGGAAGCCCTGCAATAACAGATGATCCTGCTAGTACGAGTAATCCGATTTCGGTTGCTGTATCAAAGCCGAGTCCAAAGAGAATTCCTAGTGGATACATCTTCCAACTAGCATCGATACGACGAGCAACGGGACCAAAGAAGCGCATCAAGAATCCGCGCGAATCAAGATGCTTCTCAAGTTCTTCCTCGTTATAGGTGCCTTTACGCATCTGTAGAAAGACTCCGATAATGGAGACGAGAATCATTAAGTTGAGAATTGCAATGAGCATTAAGAATGTTCCAGAGACAGTTGTTCCAACAAGCCCTGTGTAATGATGAAGAGAGGAATTCTTATCTTTGAGTTGAGTACCAACAGCTCTAATTCCGAAGTTGAGCAAGATTGCAAGGAATGCAACGACAGATGAGTGACCGAGAGAGAAGAAGAACCCAACTGCAAGCGGGCGCTTTCCTTCGGCCATTAATTTACGTGTTGTGTTATCGATTGCGCTGATGTGATCGGCATCGAATGCATGGCGCATGCCCAATGTGTAGGCAAGAGCTGCTGTGCCCCAACCGAAGAGTGAACCGTCTGCGAGTTTGTAACCGCCTGTTGTGGCCTTCCACATCAAGAGAGCGCCTGCGATATGTAGAAATGCGATAAAGCCAAACATCAGCCCCATGCGACGCCATTCATCGCGGGTCAGGCGATGGCGCATAGGGATTTTGGGGGCGCTGCGGACTACTTCATTCATCACAAGGCCCCTTTAAAGTAGATGCAAATCGTTCGCAAGAAGGCAAGGTTAATCGGAAATTTACCCATGTGCGAGTTGAAATGACCGCGCCAGCGCCAGCCTTGGGTCTACAGTGCGGGAATCTGCTGAACATTCGGGAGGTCACATATGGGCGAAGATTACGGACAAGAAGAGCTCGTCACCGAGGAGATGCTTTGGGATCGAATCCCCGAGGTCCAAGGTGAAGAACGTGCCAATACGTTCTACGAACTCTCTGCGCGAATCTTTGCTCGTGGCCAATATGACGAAGCGCTTGCGCTCGCTGAGACTGCTCGAGATATCTTCTCTGAATTAGGAACTGCGGCACAGAGTGAAGGTTTAGCGCAGGCATATTCTGCAATCGGTTACAACCTCAATCAATTAAAGCGCATGGATGAAGCTGCAACTGCAATGAGCAAGGCTGTCTCCATCTTGCGCGAGAACAAATCTCCCATTGCGCTCGAACTTGCATGCACGCTAGGTGAGTGGTGGTATGCCTCAAAGAATTACGAAAAGGTTATTGAGACAATGTATGAATGTTCGCAAGAACATTTAGTTGATGACAACACTATTGGGGCCGCTAACGATATGCACCTAATCGGCTGTGCTCAACGAGAACTGAAGAATTTCACCGAAGCAATCATCTGTTTCCAAGAAGCGCGCAAGATGTTTAAAATGGAGAAAGAAGTCATCCATATTGCACGTTGCGATCAGAAGATTGCGTCTTGCTATAACGAACTTGGCGATGGTGAGAAAGCAATCGATGCCGCCCGAAAAGCTATCGATGTCTTTGAAACTGCCCACGATCATGATCGTGAAACCTTTGCTCTCTTCGAATTTGGCAAGGCAGAGATCCTTCTTGGAAAACTTGAAGATGGACTCTCTACTCTCGATGGAGTCTTGATAATCATTGCCGAAGATGAACCAAAAGATTTCGAATTCATTCTCGATATTGAGACCCGCATGGTTGCAGTAATGCGCCAGCTCGGTCGCATGGATGAGGCAACTGAGGTCGAGCGTCGCTTAGCTTCAGTGCGTGAAGCTCTGGAGCCAGAGCCAGCCCCCACTCTGGACGGGTTTTAACAGAGCGCTTTTCAGCCTTAGTTTCCTTCTTGTTAATGTGAAGTTTGCCCGCCCTAAATGAACGGCGCCTAACTTTTCTCCCACGATACGTTCGGTATCTGTTAACTCATTATTAGGGGAGTCATCTTGAAACTATCTCGCACATTGACACTGGGGTCACTCGCAATTGCGATGATTCTCGGTGGCTCAGTAGCTCCAGCTGCACATGCAGCTGATGCACTTGAGCTTTATGCAGCTCTTGATTATTCAACAGACGTTGCAACAGCATTCACAGCAAAGACTGGAATTCCGGTAAATGTCACAGCTCTTTCAACCGGTCCACTTCTTGCAAAGATTACCGCTGAGAAGAACAACCCACAGTGGGGCGTCTATTGGGCAGATGGTGCAGAACCATGTGCAGCATTTGATCTCGATAAGCAACTCTTGCACTACAAGCCAAGTGCACACCTCAACGCAATCGGACAGAAGTTAGCTCCAAAGGATGGCGCGTTCCAGGTTCCTGGCTTTACAGAGATGGTCGGAGTTGTCTACAACTCATCTAAGGTTCGCAAGCCAACCTCATGGGACGATCTTGCATCTGCAGATTTCAAGAACCAAGTTGGAATGAACAACCCTTCAATTTCTGGACCTACATATCCATTCCTTGCAGGTCTCATGCAACAGTTCGGTGGCGAAGCCGCGATGAAGACCTACGTCTCAAAGCTAAAAGATAATGGAATGCGCGTCTTTGATAAGAACTCAAAGACACTTGCAGCACTTACAACAGGCGTCATCAACGTAGCTCTTGTTCAATCTTCTGCTGGAATTACGACAGCTGCTAAGTACAAGGCTGCTCCAGTTGCGGGCCTCACACCTGAAGTTACTTATCTTTCAAAGACAACAGTGCTCCCTTCATGTCTTGCAATTGATGGAAAAGCATCAACTTTCCAGCAAAATGCAGCGAAGAAGTTTGCTGACTTTGTAATGTCTTCAGAGGCAGTCCAGATCATGCTCAAGTCGAACACCGGAGATTCACTCTTCTGGCCAACGCTTTTGGGTAGCAAGCCTGCGCCTGCAGCGACAAGAATGCCTTCCTTTACAGCAGGAATCATTCAGATTGTGGATCCATACAAGTACGCACCTCTCCAAGGTGCTGTACAAGACTGGTTTGCAAAGAACATCGCTTAATCGCGAAGTTTCGATAACCATTTAATGCAAAAAGTAGAGCCTTCGAGAGATTCATTCTCTTCGAGGGCTCTACTTTTTCTTAGAACAAAGATTTCTCCCATGACCATCTTCTGGCTGGTCATCGTCAGCATTCTTGTGCTGCCCATTCTTCTCTTTCTCGCAGTTGCCTTCAGTCCTAAGCTTTTAGATCAAGGCCCCGAATGGTTCACCTTCAATAGCTTTAAAGCAGCAGCAGATCCATATTTCTTACGATCAATCTGGCATTCTTTTGTGATGGGCGTAGTTTCAGCAATCTTTGCAACTGCAATCGCATTGGGCGTCGCCTGGATTGTTCTGCGCACAAATTCCTCGGCACGCAAGGTTTGGAACCTGGCTATCTTTGCTCTATTGCTAGCGCCTTCTTATCTCATCGCATTGGGGTGGGAACGAATCTTTGAGCGAGCTGGCGTACTCAATATTTTTGGAATTGATATTCCATTTGTACGAGATCTTCTCTATGGACCATTTGGAATCGCAATGATTCTGACATTTAAAGGTATTCCATTTGCCTACCTAGTAATTTCCAACGCAATGCGCGGCCTTGGCGAAGAGTTTGAGCAGGCAGTGCGTGTACATGGCGGCTCACGTTTAGCAGCGTTTAAGATGATGAGTACCTTGTTATTGCCGGCGCTGTGGTCCGGAATTGCAATCGTTTTTGCAGAGAGCATTAGTGATTTTGGAGTTGCTTCGCAACTTTCATCTCCTGGTAGATACTCAGTTGCAACCTTTACTCTCTATCGCTCTGTAATGTCGATTCCAGTCTCATTTCCTTTGTGTGCGGCAATCTCCATCATTCTTCTCTTGCTCATCGTCGTGGCGCTCCTTGCTCAATCTCGCGCTCTGCGCGGCAGATCTTTTCGAGTTCTCAGCGGTAGAACACGTCCGATTACTCGTCAGAAACTATCTCCATTCGGCTCTTTCGCTTCAAATGCATCCATCTACGCTCTTCTCATTCTGACTCTGGGTGTACCGGTCTTCGGGGCAATCTCAGCGTCGATGATTCAGGGCCTTGGAACGGTGATTTCAAATTACCAAATCAACTTCGATAATTACATCCGCGTCATCAAGAGCCCGCTCCTTCGCAGCCCACTTCTCTTCTCTGCAGAAGCTGCTCTAATAACAGCAACTGTTGCAGTTATCTTGGCCGCGATTTCATCGCGCATGCTGGTCTCAACTAAGAATGGTCCAGGTAAGAAGTTTCTCGATTTCTTCTTACTTGCAGCAGTTGGCTTACCAGGAATTGTCTTTGCGATTGGATACATCTTCGCCTATAACTTGCCACTAGCTCAAAGATATGGATTCCATCTCTACGGAACTGTCGCGCTATTGATTTTGGCATATATCGCTACAGCTCTACCTTCAACAACACGATCACTTGTCGGCAATATGAACCAGTTCCAAGAATCGCTTTCAGAGGCTTGTCGCGTTCATGGCTCTAACGGAATCAAAACCTGGCTCACGGTTGTTCTTCCTTTGATATCGCGACCACTCTTGGCTGCCTGGTGCCTTACTTACTGCGGAACCCTTTTAGAGTTACCGGTCAGCCAAATCCTCTTTCCCCCAGGACATGCGCCTTTAGCAGTTGGAATTGACCACGCTCTTGGAAATTACGATTTTGGTGGCGGTACAGCAATGGAAGTCTTTGCAATTATCTCTGCGCTCATCGTTGTCGCAATCGCATTTGGACTCTATGAAAAGTTAGCGCCAGTCGGATGGAAACAATTAGGGAGAGCAGATCGATGACTACATCTATGAATAAAGGTCACCTCGTAAAAATTGAGAGGGCGCGTAAGAATTATGGCCCCCTTGCAGCTCTCGATGGCCTATCTCTCACAATTGAGCCTGGGCAATTTATGGTTCTGCTTGGCCCGTCAGGTTCAGGTAAATCAACACTTATTCGATCACTCGCTGGAATTGAGAAGATTGATTCAGGCTCGATCTTTCTGGATAAACAAGAGGTAAATCGTGGGCCCATCAATGTCGCCCCTGAGAAGCGAAACCTTGCCATGGTCTTTCAGGATTACGCGCTCTGGCCTCACTTGAGCGCCTTTGAGAATGTTGAATATGCGCTGCAACGAAGAAAATTATCGAAGGATGTATCTCGCACTCGTGTGGAGACAGCTCTCGAAAGAGTCGGGCTATCCACTAAAGGTAAGAATTACCCACACGAACTTTCAGGCGGTGAGCAACAGCGCGTAGCACTTGCACGAGCAATTGTGGCAGATCCAGCGCTACTACTCTTTGACGAACCACTCTCTAATCTGGATGCAGATTTGCGCGAGAGATTGCGAATTGAAATTTCCACACTTACTCGTGAAATCGGAGCAACTGCTCTCTACATTACTCACGACCAATCTGAAGCATTTGCTTTGGCCGATAAAATTGGCGTTATCAATCGTGGCAAACTCGAGCAGGTTGATGTGCCGGAAGAAATCTACGAGCGCCCAATCAATCGATTCGTTGCAAACTTCACTGGAATTGCCGGAACTTTTTCCGGAAAGGTAAAGCGAGTTTCGAAGACCAGTTGCATTGTGACTCTGGGGGAAGATCAATTGAAGGTTCGCCACACTGTTGGCCTCAAGGTTGGTCAGAGCGTTGATGTGCTGATTCGACCAGCTGCCACTAGTTTCAAGAAAGATAGCGAAAATAAGATCTCGTCCGTAATCACAGATGTGGCATATCGTGGCCGTGGATACGAACATGCGATTGATACTAAATATGGCTCGCTAACTGGGGTCTTTGACAACGTTTCACACCCAAGAGGTGGCAGAATAACGGTATCAATTGATCCCGACCGATGCATCGCCTTCCCAACCGAAAGCAAGTAGAGAGAGACTCATGTTTCATTCACTCAGTGGTAATGACATAGCCCTATTTGTATCTGTATTTCTCGCATGCGCCGTAGAAGCAGTGGAAGCGGTAACAATCGTGCTTGCTGCGGGTACATCACGCGATTGGAGATCTACTTTCCAAGGTGTTATCTCAGGTCTAGTGGTACTTGCAGGTCTCATCGTGATACTTGGACCAAGTATCGAAAAACTACCTAAAGATACCTTGCGTCTAGCGGTTGGCGGATTACTTCTCACCTTCGGTCTGCAATGGCTCCGCAAGGCAATCTTGCGAGCAAGTGGATTTAAGGCGTTGCATGATGAAGAGAAGATTTATCGTGAAGAAGTTGAAGCTGCGCAGAAAGTAGCGAAAGTTTCTCGCTTCGCAGTCTCTGATTGGTATGCATTCACGCTCTCATTTAAAGGCGTGCTCTTAGAAGGCTTGGAAGTTGTATTTATTGTTGTGACATTTGGAATCAT
>JBAWXP010000017.1:0-13675 GCA_037143995.1 Actinomycetota bacterium | reverse complement strand
GTTTTGATTTATTGGTCGACAACAAACTTATGGACATGGGGACAACAGTTCTATGTCATTAAGAGAAACCCAACACCTGGATCTCCTGCATATGAAGAGCTTCAGAAAAAGCGCGCCCACAAAGCAAAGACAGAGGGCAAAGAGGTAGAAGGAATTGACCAGGATGGAGCCACTGAGCCAGAAGTCCTGGGACAACGTCAGCAGCCAAAGAAGAAAAAGAAGAAGAAGTAATCTAGACAAATAGTATTAATAACGCTTTAAACGGATAAAGGGGACAGTAATGTCAGATGTGACTGAAGTTGTAGAAGTAGAAGAGAGTGAAGAGAAGGTCGCCAAGGCTCCCAAGAGTGCGGCAAAACTTGAAGAGGAAGGCGATATCGCAGCCGATTACCTCGAGGGTTTACTCGATATTGCAGATCTCGATGGAGATATCGATATCGATGTCGAGAACGGTCGCGCATCTCTTGCAATCGTTGGTGGCAAACTCAAGCATCTCGTTGGTAGCGAAGGTGAAGTCCTAGATTCAATCCAGGAGCTCACACGCCTTGCAGTCCAGACCTCAACAGGGGATCGCAGCCGCTTAATGCTCGATATCGATGGATTCCGCGCTGGCCGCCGAAAGGAGCTCAAAGCTCTCGCTGAGAAGATGGCCGAACAAGCAAAGACCACAGGTAGCTCAATCAAACTCGACCCTATGAACGCCTTTGAGCGCAAGATCATCCACGACACAATCCAGGATCTAGGGCTGACCTCAGAATCTGACGGAGAAGATCCAAACCGCTTCGTAGTTATTTATCCGGCGTAAGTTTCACGTGGAACAATCAGTAGAGGGGCTAGTCGGCCGCTACTTCCCAGAGCGAGAAGCGCAAATCCGTGCCTTTGCGGAATTTCTTGTCACTGCAGGAATTGAGCGTGGCCTTATCGGCCCACGCGAAGGCGAGCGCATCTGGGAGCGCCATATCTTCAACTGCCTGCCCATCACCCAGCTTTTACCCCAGGGCGCATCCCTCTTTGATATCGGATCAGGGGCAGGGCTGCCTGGAATTGTCATTGCCTTGGCGAGGCCAGATCTACAAGTAACGCTCATTGAACCGCTCGAGCGCCGGGTTGAATTCCTCAAAGAGGCGACCGCGGGTACCTCAATTGAAGTGATCCGAGGTCGCGCTCAAGATGTCAAAAAGACCGCTGATTTCGTCACCGCTCGCGCAGTGGCACCGCTCGAGAAGCTTAAAAAAATGAGCTGGCATATGGTCAAGACCAATGGCGCGCTCCTTGCCATGAAGGGGGAGGGCGCCGCCGCCGAAATGGTCGGGATGAAGAACGCCACCTTGCATGAAATTACCTTGGAAGGGATAGGACTCGGCCGTATCGTCGAGCTCCGTAAAGGTACCCCGGCAATTTGATGATTAGATTCGTGCATGCCCGGCGATGATTCACGTGAAACACCTACTTCCCAAAAGGTCGTAGGGGTCCGCCGCCTCAAAGAGGCGATGGCCAAGCCAACCTCCACCCGGATCTTCACCGTCGCCAATCAGAAGGGCGGGGTAGGTAAGACCACCACCACCGTCAATGTGGCAGCAGCGCTTGCGATGGGCGGCCTACGAGTTCTCGTCATCGATCTTGATCCACAAGGCAATGCATCTACGGCCCTCGGTGTTGAACATCGTGATAGCGCAGGTATCTATGAAGTTCTTATGGGCGATACCCAAATGTTAGATGTAATAAAGAAAGTTGCAGGCTTTCCTGTTTTGGATTGTGTGTCATCAAATACTTCACTTGCAAATGCAGAAATTAATTTAGTTTCAATGGTTGCACGCGAACTGCAATTGAAAGAAGCAATTGAAAGTATTAGCGTTAATTACGATTACATTTTTATCGATTGTCCACCATCACTTGGTCTCTTAACAATCAATGCATTTGCTGCATCGAAAGAGTTACTGATCCCAATTCAGACCGAGTACTACGCACTGGAAGGTTTGTCACAACTCCTTGAAACATATGGCGTTGTAAAGAAGCGGTTGAACCCATCCCTGAACCTCTCAACGATTGTTTTAACAATGTTTGATTCACGTACACGTTTATCAAATGACGTTGCTGCAAATGTTCGTGCGCACTTTCCTAATGAACTTATTGATATTCCAATTCCGCGCGCAGTGCGCGTATCAGAAGCACCTTCTTATAACCAGACAGTGATGACATACGACCCACTTTCACCAGGAGCGATTGCATATATGCAGGTTGCTCGCGAGATTGCAGAACGTGGAAAAGCTAAAGATGAAGTCGTATTCGACGGCAATGTTGTTAGCATCAATTACAAAGGTGGAATCGCATAATGGCAGTAAAGCGCGGTGGTCTTGGAACAAATCTTGATTCATTGATCCCAACATCTCTCACAGTTGCGGGAACAGAAGTCGCTCAACAGAATGAAGTTCCTGTAAACCAAATTTTTCCAAACCCTCGCCAACCACGTACAGTCTTTGATGAAACAGCGCTCAATGAACTCATTGCATCAATAAAAGCTGTTGGTATCTTGCAACCACCTGTGGTTCGCAAAGTTTCAGATAATAAATACGAACTCATCATGGGAGAGCGACGTTTTCGCGCAGCGAAAGCTGCAGGGCTCACATCAATTCCTGTCATTATTAGACAGACTCCCGATAATGAACTTCTACGCGATGCGCTGATTGAAAACATTCATCGCAGCAATCTCAATCCACTTGAGGAAGGCGCTGCTTACGCACAACTACTCTCTGACTTTGGTTGCACACATGATGAACTTGCACTCAAACTTGGTCGCTCACGCCCGCTTATCTCCAACACAATTCGACTCCTTAACCTGCCAGATTCTGTACAACGCAAGGTCGCAGCAGGAGTTATCTCTGCAGGACATGCACGCGCACTTCTTGGGCTCACCGATGCGACCGATATTGAAAAACTTGCTTCCCGAATAGTTGCTGAAGGTCTATCTGTCCGTGCAGTTGAAGAGATCATCGCAACAATGGAGCCATCAGCAAAGACCACAAAGAAATCTGCCGTCAAAGGTGTATCTGGCGCAGGACTTGCAGCTGCTGAATTACTGAGTGATTACCTCGATACCCGCGTCAGTGTGGAAAACGGTAAAGGTAAGGGCAAGATTGTTATTGAATTTGCAGGAAATGAAGATTTGCAGCGGATCGTCGACTTAATCGAAGGTAATAAGTAAAAATTTACTTCTGATTACACTTAATTAAGGGCTGTACCGCGACGCTGCATCTCTTGCTTGATTACTCCGCCGAGAGCCTTAACACCTTCGCGAATGCGCTCTGGAGTCGGGTGGCAATATGAAAGTCGCATCGACCAAGAACCAAGGCCATCTGCATAGAACGCATTGCCCGGAACATAGGCAACTTTTGCAACGATCGCCTTCGGCATCAGCGCCTTTGTATCGATTTCAGCAGGAAGATTGACCCATACATAAAAACCACCACCAGGCTTTGTCCATGTGGCCTCTGCTGGGAAATGTTGTTCAAGAGATTCAAGCATTGCATCGCGACGCACTTTATAGAGTTCACAGAAACTTGCGATCTGATCACGCCATGGTTGGTCAGCTAAATAACTAGCGATGGTGAGTTGTGTGAAGTTTGATGGACAAAGAATCGAAGATTCAGAGGCGATAACCAATTTATCTTTCAATGATTGTGGAACAAGCGCCCAACCCACACGAAGACCAGATGCAATTGTCTTTGAGAATGAACCCAAATAGATAACATTTTCAGAATCTTCAGCGCGCATCGCATTCGGTGATGGCTTATCAAAACCGAGCAATCCATAAGGGTTATCTTCAACGACAAAGATTTCTTCTTCGCGACAGATACTTAATATTTCGGTGCGGCGATCTGCAGGAAGGCAGACACCTGTTGGATTTTGGTAATTTGGAATCAGATAGAGAAACTTAATTTTGCGCCCTGCAGCACGCACACTCTTGATTGCAGCACGCAAGGAATCAGGAATTAACCCATCTTGATCCATCTCGACGTGAACGACCGATGCTTCATATTGGCGGAATGTTCCGAGGGCTCCGACATAGGAAGGTGCTTCAACAAGTACAACATCGCCTGGATCGATAAAGATACGAGAGATTAGGTCGAGCGCCTGCTGCGAGCCAGTTGTTACAACAATGTCATCAGCATTAGCGCGGATACCTTCAAGTGCCATGACATCGCAGATTAATTCGCGAAGTTTTGGATGTCCTTGACCGCTTCCATATTGGAGAGCTTCAGAACCATTGGTGAGAATGAGATTGTTTACAACCCCAGCCATCATCTCCATAGGAAGTGCGGAGAGATTTGGCATTCCACCAGCGAGTGAAACGATTTCCGGGCGTGATGCCACAGCAAAGAGCGAGCGAATTTCAGATGGCAACATTCCGGCGGCTCGCGCAGCAAATCTCGTTTCGAGATGTTGCGGAGCACCAGTTTGATAGCGGATTGAAATGTCGGACATAAGAGAAGTCTCCCACAAACCTTTAGATGGTTGTGCGCCGATTATCGGCGAATGCCAGCGTTACGTAGGTCTGAAATTCGAAGAGTTCCAGTCTTTGCATCATCTTCAGCGGATAAATAGAGGCGCTGTATCGCAATAATAAAACTTTCAGCGATGGTGTCTCTGAAATCAGGACGAGATAGACGGTCTGTATCACTTTCATTTGTCGCATACCCAAGATCCACACGGACTGCAGGTGCCTTGGTAAGGCGAAGTGAATCCCAAGTCTTGGCATGTGTGCGACAGTTGAGAAAATCGGTTCGCGCACAAATCTCGCGCTGAACCAATGACGCAAAACGTTCGCCAACGATGGAATGAACACCATGTTGATCGCTTCCATAAAAGAAGGTTGCAACACCGCGAGCTGCAGAATTTTCATGGCTATCAACATGTAATGAGATAAGAAGATCTGCGTTACTTTGATTGGTAAATGAAATTCGCTCTACCTCTGTTGGGTTGTTATTAGCACCGCGGGTAAGGAAGACACTTGCGCCAAGTGCAAGTAAACGCCCTTCAATTCTCTGCGCAATGTCATAGACAACCTCGCGCTCGTAATCTTCAGATGCGGGATCGAGAACAATAACTTTATTTGCTAGAGCTGGACCGCGATTTTTCTGCACCGCACTTTCACGAAGAGCACCAGGTGCTCCACCAGAGACAATCTTTGTCAGACGTAATAAGGCAATGATTGTTGCGGGACCGCATTTACCATCGACCTTAGTTCCTACAGATTTCTGAAACTCTTTTACTGCTTCTTCTGTCATCTGGCCAAAGAGGCCATCGACGCGACCGCAATGAAAACCCATCTCAGTTAATCGAGATTGCAAGGCTGCAACATCGTCACCACGCATCATTGATTCACTCTGCAGATAGAGTGAGCGATCTCCAAGTTTCCAGCGCGCTTCTTCAAGTGCGCGCAAGGTAGCGTCGTTGAGTTCGCCTGTTACATGCAAACCACGTTCTTGCTGAAAAGAGCGAATCTCATCTGGAGATAACTCTTTCATAATGAATCCGCTACAAACTTATAATCAATATCTAGAGAAGATATTAAATGAAGCCTTCGAGCTCTTTAAGAAGAGCTGGCTTTGGCTTTGCGCCAATGATTGTCTTCACAACTTCACCATTGACGTAGACATTGAGCATAGGAATTGATGTCACTCCATACTTAATTGCAATCGCAGATTCTTCATCGGTGTTGAGTTTTACAATCTTGAGCTTGTCGCCGTATTCAGCGGCAATATCATCGAGAATAGGAGCGATCGCGCGGCATGGACCACACCATTCAGCCCAGAAATCGACCAAGACTGGTGTGCTGCTCTTCAATACAACCTGATCGAAATCGGCTGCGGTGACCTTAGTTGGTGCGCTCATGGATACTCCTTATTATTTTTCGTTTACGGTTGGAAGGTTACTAGTGAGATAAGAACTTTTCAGCATCAAGGGCCGCCTGGCACCCAGATCCTGCTGCGGTAATTGCCTGACGATAGGTGTGATCGACCAAATCGCCACAAGCAAAGACTCCAGCCAGGTTTGTGCGCGTTGAACGCCCTTCAACCTCGACATAACCCTCTTCATTGAGAGTTACAGAAGATGTAACAAGTTCAGAGCGTGGAATATGCCCGATGGCGACAAAGAGCCCAGTGAAATCTCGCTTAGATACTTCACCAGTCTTGGTATTGCGCAGCGCAAGCGCTTCAACTTTTTCAGCACCGAGAACATCGGTAACTTCTGTATCCCACAACATTTCAATCTTTGGGTTAGCAAAAGCGCGATCTTGCATAATCTTTGATGCGCGAAGTTCACCGCGACGGTGAATCAAAACAACTTTAGTTGCAAACTTTGTCAGGAATGTTGCTTCCTCGACCGCTGAATCTCCACCACCAACTACCGCAATAGTTTGGTCACGGAAGAAGAAACCATCGCATGTTGCACACCATGAAACTCCGCGACCAGATAGACGTTTCTCGTTCTCTAGCCCAATTTCACGGTATGCAGAACCCATTGCAAGAATGACAGCTTTTGCTTTAACGGTATTTCCTGAGCCATCTTTAATAATTTTAATATCGCCCGTTAAATCCATTTCGACAACATCATCAGTAATGAGCTCTGTGCCAAAACGCTTAGATTGTTTACGCATGTTATCCATCAAATCTGGACCCATGATGCCATCGATAAATCCAGGAAAGTTTTCTACCTCTGTTGTATTCATCAGTGCGCCACCAGCAGTTACTGAACCTTCGTACATAACAGGATTTAACTGCGCACGCGCTGCATAGATTGCTGCGGTGTAACCGGCTGGACCTGATCCGACAATGACGAGTTCGCGTACTTCAGTGCTCATATGCGCAGAGTACCGTCCGAACGGTAGTTACTTCTTGCGACGACGTTGCAGGACAGAGGTGGCGAAGCCTTTAAGGCCTGCGATTTCACTCACTTTGAGTGCTCGCGCCACAAGAAGGTAAGCCACACCACTGCCGAGAAGTACAAAGATCAATCGAAGTGCACGAACTGCAATTGTTGTCTCTTGGTATGCCCAGCCAAGTGATTGGGTCAGTGCAAAAAATGGAGCCATTCCGATCAGTGCGGCAATGAGAAGCTTGCCGTGTTGTGACGCAAATTCACCCACTTGTAGGCGGCCAACGTGCTTCTTTAAGAGTGAAATTGTGATGAAGAGTCCAACGATGTAACTGGCAGAGAACGCGATTCCAAGTCCAACAGTTACCCAATTGCTCTTGAGAGTTGCCAAGAAGATATACGAAAGTCCAACAGAGATAATATTGATAATAATAATTGAGGTGACCTGAGTCTTTGTATCTTCAAAAGCGTTAAATCCGCGAATCAAAATCAAGTTGATTGAAAATGCCACAAGCCCAAGGCTGAGAGCTGAGAGCACAAATCCAATGTAACGAGAATCCTCAAGGCTAATTCCCATGTAGAGAACCTCAGTCATTAAAGGGCCGAAGAAGAGAAGCGCGACAGCGCTAGGGACGGTAACAACACCGACCATACGAATAGCACGGATCAGTTGTTTGCGAACTTCCTCTACATTTTTAGCAATAGCAAGTTTCGAAAGATGTGGAAGTAAAGCTGTGACAATTGAAATTGTGACAATTGAGTATGGAAGCAACATGATGTAGTAGGCGCTTGTATATGGCGTAAAACCAACACCTGTTGTAATTCCAGCTTTTGCACTTCGCACAGCCGCGCTGGTTGCCACATTGACAGTTACTAAGTAACCAAGCTGTGAAATTAATACATAGACAAGAGTCCATCCCGCTAAACCAAATGATTTACCGAGCCCTTGTACGCCAAACATGGGGCGGATATGAATCCCCGATCGCTTTACAACAGGTATCAAAATAAGTGCTTGAACTACAACGCCGAGAGTTGTTCCCCATCCAAGAAGTTGCACCTGAAAATCAGAGATTGACCCGATAGTAATTGAGTGCTGGATTGCCAAGATCGAACCAAATACTGCAATAACGACAAGGTTATTTGCAATAGGTGCCCACATAAGAGGAGCAAAAGAGCCGCGAGCATTGGCAACTTGCCCCAGCATTGTAAATAATCCAAGGAAGAAGATTTGCGGCAAGCAATAGCGAGTAAATGCGACAGCGATATGTTGTTCAGTTTCAAAGCCAGTGGAAGAAAATTCTGGTGCATATAAACGAACTAGAGCAGGTGCAAAGAGCACTCCGATAAGAACAAGGGCGAGAAGAATTCCAGAGATTGTAGTGACAAGGCGAGATGCAAATGCATGTCCACCATCTTCATCAGAGAAGGATCGGACTAATTGCGGAACAAAGATTGCAGTGAGCGCCCCACCCACAAGTAAGTTGTAGAGAATATTCGGCATGGTATTTGCAACGTTGTATGTATCCGCTAAAAGAGCGGTGCCCAAAACCGCAACTGCAAGAAGTGCACGGATGAAACCAGTAAGGCGAGAGAGGATTGTGCCAACCGCCATGATGCCAGATGCTCGATAGAGTTCATTGTTCTTCATGAACGCGACCTCCTGACTCGTCTGACAGATTGAGTTACAGCACCTAAGAAGAGTAGAACTGCAGCTCCCGTTGTAAACCATGCAACACGCGAATCAATAATGGTTGCAGTCAGATTCAACTTAGAGACACTTCCAACTAGCTGCCCCTTTGAATTTATCAGTTGCGCAAGTACGAGAGTTGAACCTGGCGCAATAACTTCAACGGGCAGAAAAATTTGCTGACGAGATTTTGCGGCGATAGTGATATTGGTGAGATTCTCAACCTGAATTCTTGAATTCATTGGGATGAGTGAGACGCTTACTGTAGTTGCTGTATCAAAGTTATTTACAAGGGTAATAGGAAGCTTGGCTGATCGCGAAGTTATTTGATAGCGACCAGGAATCACCTTTAAACGATTTGCCATTTTTGCAACAGCTATTTTTTCACTGTAAGAGAAGTAGGCACGTTCCTCTTTATTGAGCAATGGGTTTAACACAATTGCTAATCGAGCGCGAAGTGATTCAACTTCCTCAGATGAGGTGATAGTTGTTAAACCAGTGAGCAATCTACGATTTTCGTTGTAATCACTTCGGAATTGATAGCTAAGTCGAGAAGTTCCCTTTGCCCAACCTTTTTCGGCAATAACGTTACGTCCCAACAGAGTTTCGAGCCGAGACTGAGCAAAATGAGAGTAGAAGGTGAGTTCTGATGGTGCGAGCGACTTGATTGATTTCTCATCAGGATTTCCATAAGGGAGTGCAACAACAACGCCGCCAGAGACGGCATATTTCAAACGGAATAACCAATTCTGCGCTGTCTTTTGGCCGCTGGGATCTGCTTTGCCTTTAAAGGTGTAACCCTGAGACATAATCTGAATTTCATCTACGAGCGCTGCATCGATAAGAAAAGTGTTCCGTTGCGTATTCAGGCCAAAGATAAGTTTCCCAATTTTTCCGTTGGGTAATAGCGAGATAGCTAACTCATTATCTCTAAAAGTGCCATCAAAATTTGTATGAGGTTTATCAACGATTCGTATTACCGGTTGCTCAGCCTGAGCTGATGGAATAAGTAAGAATGAAAATACAAAGAGAGAAACGAGAAACTTTTTCACATCGCACCAAGTTCTTCTGTCGCATTTGTGCGCGTTATTAATTTCTTCTCATCGGGATATGCAAGCCGATCAACTATCTCGGCAAGAGGAAACCATGAAACTTCATCAACTTCACTTTCTTGCGGTGCAAGCAGGCCACCACTTTCTCGGAATAGATAGTGGTGAACAGTCTTATGAATACGTTTACCGCCAGCCATAAACCAGAAATCAATAACCCCTAGAGATTTTTCAATAATTGATTCAATCCCGGTCTCTTCTTGAACTTCACGAAGGGCGGCTACTTCTGGAGTTTCGCCTTCTTCGATATGTCCTTTAGGAAGCGACCATAAAATTCTTTTACCGGATGCATCTTTAAGATCGCGACGGCCAATGAGTAGCCCAAGCTTTCCGGTCGTATCAATCACAAGTCCGCCAGCGCTGACTTCATCCACTCTCTTTGCATAGGGAGTCTTCGGCTTTGAGTTCTTGGTGGCCGTTTTCTGGGTCTGCGCAGGAGTGGTTGCGGTCGCTAAATCTTGAGATTGCGGAGAGCGATTAGCTGGGCGCCTGCGCCTGCGTTTCTTTTTCGTACCTTCGCTGCCCGCACTAGGTGCCGGGGTCATGGAGTAATCGTACGCGACTACCCTTATCTATTGTGAGCGCTGAGAAGGTCAATTTAGGAGCAGCGGGCGAATTAGCTATTCGCTCCCTGATCGAACGCGCTCCCCTCGCGAGCTCTCTCGCAGAAGAATTTAAGCGAGAGGGATTTCGCCTCGCCCTCGTTGGCGGACCAGTGCGCGATGCAATTCTTGGTCGCCTTGGAAACGATTTAGATTTCACGACTGATGCGCATCCGCATCAAACAAAGAAGATTCTTAAAGCGTGGGCAGACAACACGTGGGATACAGGAATTCTCTTCGGAACAGTTGCTGGCAAACGCGGCGATACAACTGTTGAGGTAACAACGTATCGCACCGAAAAATATGAAGAAGATTCGCGCAAACCAGATGTTGAATTTGGCGAAACTATTGAAGGCGATCTTTCGCGTCGAGATTTTACTGTCAATGCAATGGCACTTGAACTCACAACTGCAACACCAGAGTTCATCGACCCATTTGGTGGCATGGCTGATTTACAGAAGAAAATTCTGCGCACTCCAACAAGTGCAGAACAATCTTTTAGCGACGATCCCTTGCGCATGATGCGAGCAGCTCGATTTGCCAGCCAACTTGGTTTTGACATTAGTACAGATGTTGTAGATGCGATGACAGCAATGTCTGGAAGAATCTCAATTATCTCTGCCGAACGTGTACGAGATGAATTTATTAAACTTTTGATGTCTGATCAACCGCGCGTTGGAATAACAATTCTGGTTGATACAGGTCTTGCTGATTTAGTACTTCCTGAAATTCCTAAGCTGCGCCTTGAGATCGACGAACATCATCATCATAAAGATGTCTACGAACACTCCATCACAGTTCTCGAACAAGCAATTGCCCAAGAAGATCGTCTTGGTGGACCAAGCCTGGTTATTCGACTAGCTGCGCTGCTGCACGACATTGGAAAACCAAAGACACGTAATCTGATTGCTGGTGGAGGCGTCTCTTTCCACCACCACGAAGTTGTTGGTGCGCGCCTTTCGAAGAGCCGTTTAAAGGCGCTGCGCTTTGATAACGAGACCATTGATGCGGTGGAAACACTCGTCGCACTTCATCTTCGCTTCCATGGTTATGGCGATGGCGAATGGACAGATTCTGCTGTGCGTCGATATGTGCGTGATGCAGATGAATTATTGGTACATCTGCATGTTTTAACGCGCGCGGATTGCACAACCCGAAATGCTAAGAAGGCAGATCGCCTGGCACGTATATATGACGGACTTGAAGCGCGTATCGCAAAATTAGCGGAGGAAGAAGAACTTTCCAAGATTCGTCCTGATCTCGATGGAGCGCAAGTAATGACGCTTTTACAAATTAAACCATCTGCTGATGTAGGCAAAGCCCTTGATTTCCTTATGGAACTTCGTATGGAACGTGGCCCTCTTGGTGAAGAGCAAGCAACAGAGGAGTTACTGCAATGGTGGAAGGCTAGGCGCCACCCTTAGGAAAGAATTTTTTGGGTTGTAGCAACACTGTGGCAACAAGAAACCAAATAACGGCAATGAGCGCAGGTAGTTGCCAAGAGTCGCCACTAATAGGAAGAACCCATGCAGCAATCAAGGCTCCAGTAACGATTGCACCATTAACAAGAACGTCATAGACAGCAAAGACGCGACCACGGAATAGATCTGCAATCTTTGATTGCACAAGTGCATCATTGGTGACCTTCAGGCTCTGGCCACATAGCGCTGTAAAGAAAGCTGTAGCAATCAGAAGAGTGGGAGTGCGAGCAATAACTAGCAACAAGACACTCACACTTGCCCCAGTGATAGATAAGCGAATCCACCGATGTCGACCGACTTTGCGAACACCGTACGGTGCAATCGCTGCGCCAACAACAAAACCCACAGCAGCAATGGATAGCGCAAAACTTAAGCCAGCAAGCCCTGCCTCACTATCTGCTGGATCATGAAATGTATTTCGTTCCAGGAGTAGTGCGGTCAAGGTAAGAGCAGTTAACCCACCACGGTGAATTGCGGTTGCTGCAATTCCGCGAGCTGCATCTGCATGTTCTTTAAGAAAGTTAAACCCATCGCGCATCTCTTGGATACCTTGCGCAAATCCACCTTCTGCAATTTCATGGGCGAGCGGCCCTATCTCATCGCGCCTTAAGAGCGCAGAGAGAAATGCAGTGAAGAAATAACCAACTGCCGCGATTAGAACCAAGAGTGCATCTGCGTGATTTGCAGATTCAGTCCCGTTAAGAAGTTGGCGGATACCTAACCCAACTCCACCACCAAGAACTACCCAGACTGAACCACCAGTGACAGCGAGAGCATTTGCGCTAATGAGAGATTTGGAATCTGTCATCAATGGAATACCGGCAGATAAACCGGCGAGGATCAATCGATTCACTCCAAATGCAATAAGAACAAAGATTGTTATTTCAACTCCTGTGCGCCCATTAAAGATCAGCAGGGCGATGACACATAAGGTCATTGCGCGCACAAGATTGGCGAAGAAGATTGCGCGTTGTCTGGAGAAGCGATCGAGAATCGTGCCAACAAATGGCCCAACAATTGAGTACGGAAGAAGAACAACAGCGAAGGCGACAGCTGCATTAACAGCACTTGCTTGGCGCTCTGGGGAGAAGAGAACAAAGGAAGCGAGCGCGCTTTGGAAGAGTCCATCGATGAGTTGGCCACTCCACCTAATTCTTAGAAGGCGAAATAGTTTTGCATCGCGCAGAAGCTCGAGAAAACTCATAAACCAAGCGTAGTTAAAGAAAGGTGATTATTCTTCTCCTGCTATGAAAACAAGACGAGGTTTCATCGATTATTCACTTGATAAGCGCGCAACCCTGCTCGCACTCTTTCGTGGCGTTGTCGATGCATGTGATGCAGATCCTTACCTCATGCGCGCTGCTAAACACCACGGTGAAAAAGCAGATCGAAAGTGTCCAGTCTGTAAAAAGGATTCCCTCGTCGAACTTCGCTACACATTTGGAGATCAACTCGGGCAATACTCAGGCCGCATTAAGAGTGGCGATGAGTTACTTGGTATGGAATCTGAATTTGGAGAGTTCTCGGTCTATGTTGTTGAAGTCTGTCGACAATGTTCGTGGAACCATCTCTGTTCAACCTACTTATTAGGAGATGGCCGCGAGCGTAAGGCGCCTCGTCGCCAGCGAACACTAGAAGACGAAGACTTTGCCTCGCTGAAGTAGTTGTAATTCGGCGCTAATCTAGGTTCATGCTCAAGACCAAGTTAATCCGTGCAGGAATCTTCCTCGCAGGTTTTGGCTTCGTTGCAGGAACAGTCCTCTTCGCCCTTGCCTGGTTTACGGTCGGCATTCCAGACCCCAACGCCTACGTCAATAGCCAATCAACAATCATTCAATATTCCAATGGCGCCGAGATCGGCCGTATTGGTTCAGAGAATAGACAGATATTGAAGATGTCGAAGATTCCACTTCGTCTTCG
>JBAWXP010000016.1:0-14360 GCA_037143995.1 Actinomycetota bacterium | reverse complement strand
GCAGAGGTAACTGCGCCAAGATTCCACAACGGAGGATTCTCGCCACCGCTCAAAGCCCATGCTGCTTGTCGCGCTGCACCATCTGCAACATATTCACCTGGTTGTGGCAGAAGAACTTCGCGCCCAAAGAGTGATGAAGCAATCGATGCAATAGCTGGATTCTTGGCAGCGCCACCGATGAGAAGTACACGATTAATTGAAACTCCCAATTTTTCGAGCGCATCAACTGCATCTACTAAACCGCAGAGCATTCCTTCAATCATTGCACGCGCAATATCGGCAGGATTTGAGTTCGCAAGATTCATTCCTGCAAATACTCCTGTGGCACCAGGACGATTTGGTGTGCGTTCGCCTTCGAAGTAGGGAAGCATCGAAAGTCCATTAGCGCCAGGTTGTGCAGTAAGAGCAAGTGCTCCGACTTCATCATGAGACTTTCCTAAGATGCGAGTAGCAGCGTCAAGAATGCGAGCAGCATTCAGTGTGCAGACAAGAGGGAGAAATCTTCCTGTTGCATCAGCAAAACCTGCAACGGCTCCACTTGGGTCATGTGTTGGAGTATCCGAAACTGCGAATGCGGTGCCGCTTGTGCCGAGTGAGACTACGACATCGCCTGCTTGAGCTTGCACGCCGAGCGCTGCGCCAGCGTTATCGCCAGCACCTGCTGCGATGGGGATTCCTGAAAGTGTTTCACCACCGAAAGCAGATGGAGCAACGATACGTGGAGTAATGATTGTACGATCTGTGCGCAGTGCAGATTTCAAGACATCATCACGATATGTGGATGTGACAGGGTCAAAGTAACCAGTGCCTGATGCATCAGAGCGATCGGTAAATAACTTTCCAAAATCTTTTCCACCCTGAAGACGCCATGACAACCAATCGTGGGGGAGCGCAACCGCTGCTACCTTATCGGTATTGGCTTTCTCGTTATCTGCAAGCCAGCGAAGTTTCGTTGCTGTAAAGGAGGCAACAAGTACAGAGCCAACTTTCTTAGCTGCTTCTTTATCTCCACCCATTTCTGCATTGAGGTCTCGTGCAGATTGCGCAGAGCGAGTGTCATTCCATAAGAGTGCAGGGCGAATTACATCTCCATTGTTATCGAGTACAACCATTCCATGCTGCTGCCCACCGATTGCAAGAGCTGCGACATCTTCGAGTCCACCAGCGTCAGCAAAAGCCTTTTCCAATGCGGTCTCCCAATGGGCGGGATCGACTTCAGTTCCTTCGGGGTGAGATGCGCGTCCTTGTCGGACTAACTCACCAGTATCGGCATTGCGAATGACCACTTTTACAGATTGCGTCGATGAATCTACGCCTGCAACCAATCGGCTATTGGAGTGGTGGGGATTTGCCATGAGCAAAGGCTAGACTGTGCCAGTCAGTGTTGACCACAGTGCGGCTTATTTAGTTAGCCAAATCTCACTTTATTTTGGAGCGTTGCAATGCGTATTGGAATTCTTACTGGTGGCGGAGATTGCCCTGGACTTAACGGCGTTATTCGCGGAGTAGTCACAAAGGGAATCAAAGATTATGGCTACGAATTTGTCGGCTTCCGTGATGGCTGGAAAGGCCCACTCGAAGCTCTGACAATGCCTTTAGATCTTGCAACGGTAAAGCCGATCCTTGCAAAGGGCGGAACGATTCTTGGTTCATCACGAACTAACCCATTTAAGATTGACAATGGCGTCGAGCGCATTAAGCAGAATCTTGCAGATCAGGGAATCGATGTTCTCATTGCAATTGGTGGCGAAGATACACTCGGTGTTGCCACAAAGCTCGATGCTTTAGGCGTTAAGGTCATCGGCGTTCCAAAGACAATCGATAACGACCTCAACAACACAGATTTCACTTTTGGTTTTGATACCTCAGTAAATATCGCCATGGAGGCTATTGATCGCCTCCACACAACTGCAGAGTCACATCACCGTCCACTAATTGTCGAGGTCATGGGTCGTCACGCAGGATGGATCGCACTGCACTCAGGTATTGCCGGAGACGCTGCATGCATCCTGATTCCAGAGGTTAAGTTCTCAGTCGAGAAGGTCTGCGATTATGTAAAGTCTCGCTTTGAAACCGGAACTGCCCCCATCATCGTTATTGCAGAAGGTGCGATTCCTCAAGATGGCGACATGATTGTGAAAGATCAGCCGCTCGATGCATTTGGCCACGTACAACTTTCAGGTATCGGCGATTGGTTAGCTGCAGAAATTGAAACCCGTACTGGCTATCAGACACGTTGCACAGTCCTTGGACATATCCAGCGCGGCGGAACACCATCAGCATTCGATCGTGTTCTCAGCTCACGCTTTGGACTCGAGGCAATCACTGCCGTGCACGACGGAGATTTCGGCAAGATGATGGCTCTTCATGGCACAAAGATTGCGCGTGTGCCGCTGGCATCAGCAACCGATGTTCTCAAGACTGTTCCCATCGAGCGATACGAGGAGATCACTTCGTTCTTTGGATAATCTCCCTCCGAGATTGCTACTGAACTCTCTACTCTTATGACCATGAATACTTCTAACGCGCAGCTGGATTCACTCTTCGACGAATCACTTGTCGCTGCCCAGCAACCTAATTGGCCCGGTGGTCACAACGGTGAGCAGATGAAGAAAGCTGTTGCAGATCTTCGCGCACTTCCTCCACTTGTCTTTGCCGGCGAGTGCGATGATCTGAAAGCAAAGATTGCAGAAGCTGCAGCGGGTCGAGCATTCTGGTTACAAGGTGGAGATTGTGCTGAAACATTTACGTCAGCAACTGCTGATTCAATCCGCAACCGCATTAAGACAATCTTGCAGATGGCAGCTGTCTTGCAGTACTACTCAAGCTTGCCTGTAATCAAAGTTGGCCGCATGGCTGGCCAATTTGCAAAGCCACGCTCTAATGATCTTGAAACTCGCGGAGATGTGACACTTCCTGCTTACCGCGGAGATGCTGTCAACGATATTGAATTCACAGAGGCAGCGCGCACACCAGATCCCAACCGCCTTGTTCGCGTCTACAACACATCAGCTGCAACCCTGAACTTAGTTCGCGCATTCACTCGTGGTGGTTTTGCAGATCTTCGCCAGGTGCACGAATGGAATAAGGGCTTTATTCGCGACTCCACATTTGGCGAGAAGTACGAACAGATGGCTAATGAAGTTGGTCGCGCTCTAGCATTTATGAAATCTGCAGGAGTAGACCCAGAACAATTTAAAGCCGTTGATTTCTATGCCAGCCATGAAGCGCTCATCATTGAATACGAGAAGGCTCTGACCCGTATCGATTCACGCACGCAACTTCCATATGATGTTTCAGGACACTTCATCTGGATCGGCGAACGCACACGTCAGCTCGATGGCGCACATGTTGATTTCGCATCTAAGGTACGCAATCCCATCGGAATCAAACTTGGACCAAAGTCCACTGTCGAAGATGCCCTTGCGCTCATTGCAAAGCTCAATCCCGATAACGAACCAGGACGCATCACATTTATTACTCGCATGGGTGCAGGAACAATCCGTCAAGCACTTCCAGCACTTGTTGAGGGCGTCACAAAGAGTGGTGCACAAGTTCTATGGGTCTGCGACCCCATGCATGGCAATACCTTTGAATCAAAGAATGGCTACAAGACTCGAAACTTTGAAGATGTCCTTGATGAAGTCCGCGGGTTCTTTGAAGTCCATAAGAAGCTCGGTACACATCCAGGTGGAATCCATATCGAACTCACCGGTGATGATGTTACTGAGTGTCTCGGTGGAGGCAATCAGGTATCTGAAAAGGATCTCGAATCACGCTATGAGACAGCCTGCGACCCACGCTTGAATCATTCTCAATCACTTGAGCTCTCATTTTTGGTTGCTGAAATGTTGCGCGACCGCTAACTTAGTTAGCGTGACGCTGCTTCTCACCACTCTGGCAACACCTCTTGGCAACCTCAATCTGATTGCTGATGAACACATTCTTCTTGGAGCAAATCTCTCTACTCTGAAAGCTTTGAAAGAGAGTTTGAGCACCGAGGATTCAGAGCGCGAAATTAAATCTGTGCCAAAGATTCCTGTCATTACAGATCTCATCACCGATTACTTTGATGGTGACATCTCTGCAATTCACGCCATTCAAGTCCGCCAAACAGGGGCACACTTTTCTCAAGCTGCGTGGAAGGCGATGAAGAAGATTCGTCCAGGAAGTGTTATCTCCTATGGTGAACTAGCAGAACGTGCTGGAAGTCCTGCCGCTGTTCGTGCTGCGGGAAGTGCCTGCGCGAAGAATGCGATAGTTCTTGTAGTGCCATGCCATCGCATCGTAAAAACTGGTGGTGCGTTAGGAAATTATGCTTACGGTTTAAATAAGAAAGAGTGGCTACTTCGCCACGAGGGCGCTCTTTAGAATTTCTATACTTTCTTCACACTGAGCATCATCGAAATCTAAGTGGGTTACAAGACGGGCGTAATGAGGGCCGAGTGCGCTAATCCAAAGACCAGCTTCTTTGCAACGTGAAGTGAGCGCGGCTGCGGTAATACCAATCTTGGATAACTCGAGTCCGACAATATTTGTGTGAACCTTTACTGGATCAATCAGTGATGAATCGATTGAAGCAAGTGCCACAGCAATCTTCTTGGCGCGGGCATGATCTTCGGCGAGGCGTTCAATATTGTTATCAAGTGCGTAATGAGCCGCAGCTGCAATGATTCCGACCTGGCGCATGCCGGCGCCATAGCGTTTGCGCCAGATGCGGGCTTCGGCCACACGCTCCTTTGTAGAGAGCATGACAGAACCGATGGGAGCGCCAAGACCCTTTGAAAGACAGACACTGATGGTGTCGAAGTGTTTTCCGTATTCGGCAAATGAGACGCCTGATGCAACGTGAGCATTCCAGATTCGAGCGCCATCGAGGTGCATGGTGATTCCACGAGCATGTGCTGCTGAGGAAAGTTTTGCAATCTCTTCAATTGGCTGAACAGTTCCGCCACCAAAGTTATGTGTATTTTCTACAGCGATTGCTTTTGTTGAAACCAAGTAAGGCCCAGCATTTTCATGGGCGATTGCTAGTGGATCTTCTGCACGTAAGAGTCCATCCAGAGATGGCCATGTACGTGTAGTGATTCCGCTAAAGGCAGCAGCGGCGCCAAGTTCTGCGCGAACAATGTGGCCACGAGTTTCAACAAGAATTTCTTCACCAGGCTTCACCAATGTGCGTATTGCTAGTTGATTAGCGAGTGAACCAGTAGGTGCAAAGAGTCCGGCCTCGTGGCCGAACATTGCAGCAACACGTTCTTCAAGTGAGTTAACTGTTGGATCATCGCCATACACGTCATCGCCAACTTCAGCAGATGCCATAGCTTGACGCATGGCAACGCTGGGCTTTGTAACGGTATCTGAGCGAAGATCGATAGCCATTTCTAATTCTCCTTGAGAACAATAATGAACATGGCTGCGAGCACCATGAGCCCTCCAAGAGTAGCTTGCAAGGTCAAGTGTTCACCACCAAAGATGACTGCAAAGATTGCAGCAAAGACAACTTCCATTGTCAGGATGACGGCAACCTTTGAGGTGGTCATATGAGCTTGCGACCATGTTTGCACAACGAATGCAATTGCCGTGCAGATCACTGCAGTAAAGACGACGACTGTCCAGACACCAGAATCTGGGGGAAGTGAATAGCCGCCAGGGATTGAGGCAACCCCTGATAAGAGTGCGCACATAGCCAGTTGAACAACTGTCATGGCGTAGGCATCTCGACCGGAAGACCATTTTCCCAAGGCGATGATGTGCGCTCCGAAGAAGAATGCACTTGCAAGAACAAGCATTTCGCCAAGTCCGACTGAGAAGCCATGAATAGAGAGAAGTCCCAGCCCAACAGTTGCAAGGACAACACATCCCCAAATCAACTTTGTAAGCCGTTCTTTGAGAAAGAAGTAGGCAAGCAGTGGAGTAAAGACAACGTAGAGACCAGTAACAAAGCCAGCGATAGCAGCACCTGTTCGAGCTAATCCAAATGTTTGAAAGATATAACCAAGTCCTAGAAAGATTCCAGCAGATCCAGCGCGAAGAATGAGATTGCGATCAAATTGTCTGATGACCCTAGGCTTCAGGGCAATCATCACTATGACGGCAAGTGAGAAACGAGTGAAAAGAAAGTTATTGACGCTTTGTCGTTCGATGGCATCTTTCATCACGACAAAGGCCATACCCCAAGCCGCTGATACCGAGAGTAGAGCCCAAGGGGCGATCCGCATTTTTACTGCGTGCGATGAACTCATCCACGCAACTTCTTTAAGAGCGCAATTTCCTCACCATGTTCTGGCTCCATTCCTGGAGTTTCAAGAATCAGAGGTGCATTTACTACGGCAGGATGCTTGAGAAGTTCTGCAAATGGATCTACGCCAATGAATCCTTTACCGATATTTTGGTGGCGATCTTTCAGTGCTCCGCAGACATCCATCGAGTCATTGGCGTGAATCAATTGGATACGTTCGATTCCAGCCACCTGAACCAAGAGATCAAGAGTCTCTTTCATTCCACCTTTTTTAGCGATGTCATGTCCTGCTGCAAATACGTGGCAGGTATCGAGGCAGATACCAACTTTGGGATGATATTCAAGAGCTTTCAAGTAATTCTCTAAATCTTCGAGACGCTTTACGAGTGATTGACCTTGTCCGGCAGTCGGTTCAAGGAGTAAGTACGGCGCATCATCATCGAGAGCTTCAAGAATAGGCATCACACCTTTCTTAATCTGTTTCCATGCATTGTCGACGTTATCTTCCTTCACCGCAGAACCTGTGTGAACGACAACTCCTAACGCACCAATTTCTTGTCCGCGTTTGAGTGAGTAAGCAGTGGATGCAAGTGAATTCTTGTATGTCTCTTCAGTGGGAGAACCTAAATTGATGAGAAAGGGAGCGTGTACATATGTCTCGATATCAAGTGCTTCTGCTTTCTCGCGGAAGATTGCATCAGCTTCATGATTTGTCTCAGGCATCGCCCAACCACGGGGATTAGATGTAAAGACTTGAATTGCTTCTGCTTGTGTTAACTCTGCATATGCAATGGATCGCTTAGCCATACCGCCAGATGTGGGAGTGTGAGCACCGATGCGAGGTTTCTTAGTGGCTTCAGACATTTGCCTACCCTACTGTGATGGTCACAGTACTGCCACGTTTAACCTTGCTTCCCACCTTCGGTGAAATACTTGTCACCTTCTTAACGCTCTTTTTACCGATTTTCTTCACTACTACTTTCAGATCTAGATCCTTGAGAGCTTGGACCGCCTTACCTTCTTCAATCGAGAAGAGATTTGGAATGTAGGCAAATTGTGTTCCCTTTGAAATAACCAACGTGACCTTTGCGCCTTTATCGGCCGACCCACCGCCAGCAGGTTTCTGTGAGATAACTTCTCCTGCAAGTTGCGTCTCGCTAAATCCATACGTTGAGACAACATTAAATCCTGAAGCTTGCAATTCGTTGAGAGCTTGATCTGAGCTCTTACCAATGTAGGAAGTCAGAGCAATCTGCTCAATACCTTTAGATACACGCACAACGATTAGTGCATCTCGCTTCACCTTCTCACCCGCTGGTGGATTTGAATCAATCACATAACCTTTTGGCACTTTGGCGCTGAACTCTTCAGAGTTTGGCTGTACTGAAAGCGGGAATTGAGCAAGAACTTTTGCGGCAGCTTCGGGAGTCAAGCCGGAAACTGATGGAAGCGTATATCGCTCTGCGCCTTTTGAGATTATGAGTTTTACTGCGCCACCTTGATCAATTCGTCCGCCAGCTTCTGGAATAGATTGGATGACAAGTCCTTCAGCGATATCTTCACTAAATTGCTTTTCGGTAACAATTGAAGTTAGACCAAGAGGAGTAAGCGCTGCGGTGACTTCACTCTGAGTGGCGCCTACCGTTGAAGGAACAACGACACGAGAACCTGGGCCAATGAGTAAGTACCAACCAAGAATTCCTACTCCGACTGCAAGAGCGAGTGCGATTTTACGATTGCGGCGAACTCGCTTGCTCGCCTTCTTACGCTTTGCAATCTCTTGAGTGCTCTCTTGAGCTTGAGGAGTTATCGAAGGAGTTGGTATTGAGGCGGTGAGTTCTTGTACTTTCTTGCGCAGAGATTTACGAGTGTTCTTCGGACGCATTGGCTCGATTGGAATATCGAGTTCCAGGCTGAGCTGATTCTCCTTTGGATTAAGGAGAGCGCTGATTGCTGAAAGTTGCTCATAGAGAACAGTTGCATCGCGAGGGCGCTCGTCGGGATTGGCGCTGGTGGCGCTAAAAATTAGGTCGTCAAGCTTTTCGGGAACCCCTGAGACAAGGGTGCTGATTCGAGGAACGCGATTATTAACATGCATATATGCAATTTGAATTGGAGCATCGCCTTCAAATGGCTTCTTCCCAGTGAAAATTTCAAAGGCGGTAATTCCGATGGAGTAGATATCACTTCGGGAATCTGCAACTCCGCGTTGGACTTGCTCGGGGGAGAGGTATGAAACGCTTCCGAGAATGACGCTCGATTCTGCCGTGAGAGTTCCACCAATCAGTGGACCTTTTGCGAGACCGAAATCTGCAATTTTGATCCGTCCTTCTTTGGAAATCAAAATATTCTCAGGCTTGATATCGCGATGAACTATTCCAATTTTATGAGCGGCAGAGAGTGCGCTTAGTACAGGTAATAGAAATTTAATTCCATCAGTAATGGAGAGATTTCCTTGCTCATTGAGATATTCACGGAGAGTATGGCCATCAATCATCTCCATGACCAGAAAGATTGCTGGAGTGCCATTTTGGTTCCAACCTTGATCTTGTACAGCAACAATATTTGGGTGAGATAAGGCGGCGGCAGCTTTCGCTTCGCGAATAAAACGTTCTACAAATTGTTCATCTTGGGCAAGATGTGAATGCATGATTTTGACTGCAACTTTGCGGTCAAGCCGAGTATCGAGCGCTTCGTAGATACTCGCCATTCCTCCGGTAGCCATCTGGCGAATAAGTTGATATCGCCCATCAATGAGCTCGCCAGTAAGGTCAGACATATACCGAATTCTAGTTAGTGAGTACGAAATCAGCCGCGTTCTGAGTACCTTCGGCCAGAAAATGTTGCTCTTGTGTGGCAAGCCACTTTCTCATCTGGTTCTCAATGTCAATCCCATCGCGTTGTAAAACCCTTGCCAATCCTTGCTCATCTTCAATATCAATCCAGATCAGGGCAGTTAATGAATCGCGTATGGCACGTTGACCGCTTCCGACACCTTCCAGAATCATCAGTTCAGATTTCTCCAATTCTGTTGCAGGCTTAAATACTTGCGCATGCCAGTCGTAGTGAGAAATTGAGATAGGTAGAGATTTTTTATGCGCATCAACGAGATGTGTGAGCACATCAGAGAGATGAGTTGTCAGTGCGTTATCCCAGCCGTCATAGAGATCATCCATATGTATTTCAGTAATGGAGTAACTCTGAGCTAAGGCAAGTTTGATGTCGTGAGCAAGAGTTGTCTTTCCAGCTCCTGCGGGCCCATCAATTGCAATGATGGCTTGTGGAGTTGATTTACAGAGATCGGATAGCGCGGCGATGAGATCCATACCAAGTGCTCCATCCCAGCCCTGCCATCGCAGTAAATGCCACATAGAGCAGCGTTGTAAAGAGTAGACCTTGTGACGCATAGAGCGCCGTATATCCGCCATCGACAAGTAGCCACATTGGCCAATTGTCATACTTCTCATAGACCATCAATATCTGAGCAGCAACTGAACCAAAGAAGAGAATTGCATCGACATATGTTGATGCAGCACCCAACCATTTCAGCACTGGGCCAAGTGCGAGAGTGGATATAAGAATTGCTGCGATTGTGTACATGCGATATTTATTTTTGAAAGGACCAGGTTTTGCACCCGTTGGTTCCCATCCATACCAACCAGCAACTGCTGCGAGAATAAAGACAATCTGCAGAGCAGCACTTGCATAGAGTTTGTATTGCAAAAAGAAGATTCCATAGAGCAGACTGCTCAGCGCCCACCATGGCCATGTAATGCGCTTAGCTGTGATGCCCAGTGCAACGCCAACAAATGAAACTATCGATGCAACGAACTCAAGGTAGGAAACGTCATAACCCCACGCTGTAAAAAATATTGAAAACACAATCAACCTCGCTTCTAGATCCGCATTACCGGACCAGTCAGACGGTCGACTTCAATATGAAGTCCTCTCAGCCACTGTGGCTCCCGTTGGATAGAACTTTAGCGAATACGCGCAGCAATTGCCTGAATATAGGCAGCTCCTGCAACACGTGCGCGGCGAACAGTGGAGGTTTTGGCTCGTTTGTTGAAAATGTCATAGCCGATTGCTTCGACTTCATCGACGATTCCACAATAGAGCTCGCTAGCGGCTCGTATGCACGGACGTGACTCTTTATCTAGATATGCAATACCGATATCTGACTCTCGTTGAAGCTGGCGCACGCGAGCGATTTGGAATTTGAGTGCAGCGATGATTTCAGGGGTCAGGATGCGACGCTCGAGCATCGCGCGATCAACGCCACACTGCGCAAGCTCTTGCAAAGGCAGATAGACGCGACCCCGATCGAGGTCTTCGCCAACATCGCGGATGAAGTTTGCTAGTTGGAATGCGATACCCAACTTCTGTGCAGCCTCAAATGCACGTTGATCGGAATATCCAAGAACAGGAACCATCTCAAGTCCGATGACTGCAGCTGACCCATAGACATATTCAAGTAAATCTTCATAGGTTTGATACTCAGTGACCGTTAAATCCATCTCCATCGAATGCAAGAAGTCCACAAAGTGCTGATGAGGAATATCAAACTTATGCGCCGTATCCACAAGAGCGCGACCAATATGGTCCTTACTTGTTCCATCCTTGAGGTCAGCAAGAACACCACTGCTCCACGAGCGCAGAGCCTCAGCTTTTTCGGATGGCGATAGCGTTGATGCAAGATCATCAACAATTTCATCGGCATAGCGCGCAAAGCCATAGAGTGCATGAACGTAGGGACGTTTATTTTTTGGCAGCAATAGAGTTGCTAAGTAATACGTCTTACCGTGCAACGAATTTAATCGTTTGCACTCTTCATACGATGCTGCAAGTGCTGCATCCATTTACTTAACCGGACCCACAATACGTTCTGCAGCTAGGCGACCTGAGATAAGAACCATCGGAACTCCAACACCAGGTTGTGTTCCGCTGCCTGCGAAGACAACGTTTTCAAATCCTGCAGCCATATTGCGCGGTCTAAATGGACCTGTCTGGAAGAAGGTATGTGCACTAGCAAATGGTGCACCGCGCTCCATTCCTTGTGCCTGCCAATCAAGGGGAGTGGTCATGACTTCTGTTTCGATGGAATCGCCAAATCCGGTATATCCACGATCTTCAAGAGTTTTAATCATGTGATCACGGTATGGCTTTGCCTGCTTAGTCCAATCGATATCTGCATCCAAGTTAGGAGTTGGATACAAGATGTAATAGGACTGCTTTCCAGCTGGAGCAAGGGATGCATCATCATGAGTTGGAACAGTTACCAATACAGATGGATCGGTCATTAAGATCTTCTTTTTAATGAGTTCGTCGAAGACACCATCCCAAGACTCACCGAAGTGAATATTGTGGTGGGCGATGTGGTCATACTTTTTAGAAGAGCCGACCAGCAGAGTTGCACATGATGGAGAGTAATTCAGACGCTTGATATTGAGCGGTGTCTTGCCGAGCAAGTCACGCCACACAACAGGCAAATCTGGGTTCATTACAACAACGTCACACTCAATACGTTCGCCTGTATTGGTCAGCACTGCCTTGACGCGACCATTCTGCTTATCAAGACCGGTGACGGTTGTGTTGTATTTAAATTCAACCCCATGTTTCTCGGCAGCCGCAGCAAGTGCACGAGGAACTGCATGCATTCCCCCCTTAGGGAAGAAGACGCCATTGACTGAATCCATATAGGCAATAACTGCATAGATTGCGAGAGCTTGTTGTGGGCTTACGCCTGCATACATTGCTTGGAATGAGTACACCTTCTGCAAGCGTGGATCCTTAAGATACTGGTTGACCTTTGGCTGCAAATGTCTAAAGCCACCGAGAGCAATCAGGCGTGCCAAGTTAGGTGTCAAGAGATTTAGTGGTGAGTCGATGTTCTTATCGATGAAGTCATGCATCTCGTACTTATAGAGCTTGGTTACAAACTCAACATATCTGCGGTAACCCAAAGCTTCTTCTGGAGACACCTTTTCGCGGATCTCTTCTTCCATTTGCGCGGTATTTGCATGGACATCAATCTGTGATCCATCAGCATAGAAGGCGCGATACAAAGGTGAAAGTGGCATTAATTCAAGCCAATCTTTCATATCTTCTCCGACGCAGCTAAATGCATCTTGAATAAGGGAAGGCATTGTTAAAACTGATGGACCAGTATCAAATGAATAGCCATCCTGCTTGAGTAAACCATTGCGTCCACCTGGGACTGACTCGCGTTCTACAACGGTGACTTTGCGACCAGCGCCTGCAAGGCGAAGTGCTGCGCTGAGTCCGCCTAAACCTGCTCCAACCACGACAACGTGATCTGTGGGTCCCTTAACTGTTCTTGTCATTAATAGCTCCTACGGATTGCAGTCTCAGCCAGAGCTAAGAGAAATGGGCGTGCTTCTTCATTTATTACTGCAGAGTTAGCTGCAGCTACTGATTCTTCGCCTAAGCGGTCAATCAATTTTTCTACATCGGCAACTGCGCCGGTATCTGTTATCAATGTGCGAAGTGATTCAATCTTCTGAGGTGAGAGGTCGGGCTTTCCAAGATTGGCAGAGAGTTCTGCACGCGCTGAATCAGATGCTTTCTCCATGGTCATCGCCATCAATACTGTTCGCTTGCCTTCGCGAAGATCATCTCCGGCAGGTTTCCCTGTCGTTTCTGGATCTCCAAAAATTCCGAGCATGTCATCACGCAATTGGAAGGCCTCACCGAGTGGGAGTCCGTATGCAGATAACACATTGAGAAGTTGTGAATGCTCAGATGCTGATGGGCGTGCGATTACTGCACCTAAGTGCAATGGACGTTCAATTGTGTACTTTCCGGACTTATATCTTGCAATACGCAATGAACGTTCCACGCTATGTTCGCGCTCTCCAGCTTCGCGAACATCCAGGTATTGACCTGCCATCAGTTCGATGCGCATCTCATCGTGAACACGAAGAGCTGCAGTGAGTGATTCATGCGATAGCCCACTGTTATGGAGCATGTGATCTGACCACACAAGTGCGAGATCTCCGAGCAATACCGCTGCAGCTTCTCCAAATTGGTCTGCGAGCCCTGCCATAGAACCTTGACGATGAAGATTTTCAAAGTGGCGATGGATTGCTGGTTTTCCACGACGAGTGTCGGATCCATCCATCAAATCATCATGAATCAGTGCACATGCTTGCAGAAGTTCAAGGCTTGCCATCGCGCGAATGTCAGTGCGGCTAGGAGTTGATCCCGCTGCCATAAATCCGGCATAGGCAAAGAGTGGACGAAGTCGCTTGCCACCTTCGAGAAGATAATCTTCGAGAGCATCACACACGGGAACTAATTCGGATGCGATGCTGGTGAGATAGTCACGTTGTTCGGCCAAATATTGTGTGAGTTCGGCTTTGACGGCATCGCGTACCTCTGATGCGCTCTTCATGACCTCTTTATCCACGGCGCAACGATATCCTGACGCCGTGGAGATGCGCAGCGTGAAGAGTGGCTTGACCTACTCCTTTGAATTCTTCCCACCTAAAGATATTGAGGGTGAAGAACGCCTCTGGTCTGCGATGACACAACTTGAATCCATCGCTCCTGATTTCATCTCGGTGACCTATGGCGCAGGTGGATCAACGCGCGATCGCACGATTCGGATTACATCTGAAATCACTGCTCGCACTCATATTCCAACAGTTGCTCATTTAACCTGCGTTGGTTCAACGCGTGCAGAATTACTGGAAATTCTTGGTAAATATCGTGATGCAGGAATCAAAAGTATTCTGGCACTTCGAGGAGATCCGACAGGTGGACCACAGGCGCCCTGGAGCGCTACCGATGGTGGCCTCAATCATGCAGATGAGTTAGTAACACTCGCAGCTGAATTCGGTGGTTTCACCATTGGCGTTGCTGCCTTTCCAGATGGCCACCCTGCATCAGGTGGCGATTTTGCTCATGATGTTGATGTACTTCTTGAGAAAGAGAAGCGCGGTGCAACTTTTGCAACAACGCAATTCTTCTTCGAAGTCGATAAGTGGAAATCGTTGGTGGATAAGTTAGCTGCCAAAGGATCATCGCTTCCCATCATTCCCGGAATATTGCCAATCACTAATGTAAAGCAACTTAATCGCATGGCTGAATTAAGTGG
>JBAWXP010000015.1:0-14607 GCA_037143995.1 Actinomycetota bacterium | reverse complement strand
ACCTTCTGCATTACTGCGTAGGAATGCACAAAGTAGAACGATTCCTTTTCTATACCTTTAAAGAGAGTTGTTGCAGCCCCGGCCTGAACTGTATTCCAACCCATATGCGGCAATATCGGTGCATCGATTTTTTCTACCGTTGCATCCCATACTCCTACGCCACTGTGGTCACCATGTTCAACGCCGCGAGAAAAGAGAATCTGCATACCTACGCAAATTCCTAAGGTGGGGCGTTTGAGGGAGATTCGTTCGCGGACTAGTTGGTCTCCACGAATTTCGGTCAACCCTTTCATACAGGCGGCAAAGGCTCCTACGCCTGGCACTACGAGACCCTCTGCGTTGAGGGCAACGTCGTAATCCGAGGTAATGACTACTTCTCTACCTGATGTTTCGAAGGCGCGTTGAGCAGATCGTAAATTTCCTGATCCGTAATCGAGAATTGCAATCACGAACGTTAGAGCGAACCCTTTGTTGAAGGAATTCCCACAACTCGACTGTCTAGTGAAACTGCATCGCGTAGAGCTCGAGCTACAGCCTTAAATTGTGCCTCGAAGACGTGGTGTGCATTACGTCCTTCAAGAACGCGAATATGCAGTGCAATATGCGCTTCGGCGACAATAGATTCCCAAATATGTTTTCCCAATGTTGTATCAAAGGTTCCAATGAGTTCGACGATCTCTGGTTGGCGATGTACTAAGTAAGGACGGCCTGAAAGATCGACCGCTGCCTGAACTAGAACTTCATCCAATGGAACCATCGCATCCCCAAAACGGCGAATACCAGCTTTATCACCGAGAGCTTCGCGAAGTGCCTGGCCAAAGGCGAGTGAAGTATCTTCAACAGTGTGGTGTGAATCAACATCGACATCGCCAGTTGTCTTTACGGTGAGATTAAATCCTGAGTGCTTTCCTAGTTGGCTGAGCATGTGATCGAAGAATGGGACTCCGGTATCAACCGATATCTCGCCTGTGCCATCAAGGTTAAGTTCGACAAGAACGCTCGACTCTTTCGTTGTGCGTTCGACTCGTGATGTTCTGCTCATTTTTCTCCCAGGCATGCCGTTAGCGTTGAAATAAATTTCTTGTTCTCGGCCTCATTGCCAATGGTCACTCGCAAGTAACCCAATAATCCCACATCTCGGATGAGAACTCCCCTATCGAGCATCGCCTGCCATAGCTGCGCAGACGGCATATCAAAGCCCGAGAAGAGCAAGAAGTTAGAGGAGCTTGGAATAACGGTCAGACCAAGTTCGCCAAGTTGCGCTGCGACCTGATCTCGATCTGCACGTAGTTGAGCCACAGTGCCTAGTAATTCATCTTGGAAGTCGAGTGCAACCTCTGCAGCTGCTTGAGTCAGCGCGCTGAGGTGATATGGAAGTCGCACTAAGAACATTGCTTCAATGACTGCCGGATCTGCAATGAGATAACCCAGGCGTGCTCCAGCAAATGCAAAGGCCTTGCTCATGGTGCGAATAACTACAACATGTGGGTATTTCGAAATTAACGCTGCAGCTGATTTCTCATCAGAAAACTCTGCATATGCCTCGTCGACGACCAGTAGTCCTGGAGTCGATTTTGCAATTTTCTCAATCTCATCAAAGGTAATCGATGCACCGGTGGGGTTATTTGGCGTTGTTATAAAGGTAAGTGTTGGTTTGACGCGTTGAATCTGTGAGATTGCAGAATCTATATCCAGCGAGAAATCCTCCCGACGGCTTCCATTTACCCAAGGAACTTGTGAGACCTTGGCAATCAGTGGATGCATTGAGTAAGAGGGAGTAAATCCGATCGCCGTACCCGCACCAAATGCTAAGAAGAGCGATTGAATAATTTCATTACTTCCATTTGCCGCCCAGATATTTTTCGCATCAAACTTGGTGCGTGATTGGCTATTGATAAATTGAGCCAGCTTGCTACGCAGTACAACCGCATCACGATCTGGATAGCGATTAAGAGTCAGAGCAACTTCTGATATCCGAGCTGCAATAGCCTTTGCCAAAGTTTTTGAGGGTGCATAGGGGTTTTCATTTGTATTCATGACAGCTTCTGCAGGTAGCTGCGGAGCACCATACGGTGAAAGCTCTTGTAGATCTTGTCGTAGCGGAAGCCACGATGGCCATTGGTTCATTGGTTTTCCAATCGCGCTGTCATCGCTTCACCATGCGCCGGAAGGTCTTCAGAGTTAGCTAACGTGACAACGGTATCGAGAATATCGCTGAAAGCTTTCTTGTCATATTCGATAAAGTGCAGACCTCGCAAGAAAGTCTGAACCGATAAACCGCTGCTGTGGCATGCACATCCACCCGTTGGTAGTACGTGATTTGAACCAGCAGAGTAATCACCGAGTGATACTGGTGAGAATCGACCGATAAAGACAGCGCCAGCATTTCTAATTTTTTCTGCATCCGCTGCTGCATTTCGTGTCTGAATTTCAAGGTGTTCAGCAGCATAAGCATTTACAACATCGAGACCTTGTTCGATGGAATCTACGAGCACTATCGCCGATTGAATTCCGGAAAGGGCTGACAAAATACGCTCTGAGTGTTTTGTCTTTGCTACTCGTGTTTCAAGTTCTGCTTCAACATCGGTTGCTAGTTTTGTCGATGTAGTCACCAAGACTGCTGCGGCAATCACATCGTGTTCTGCCTGACTGATTAAATCTGCTGCAACATCTGCAGCATGCGCCGTTTCATCGGCCAGAATTGCAATCTCTGTGGGTCCTGCCTCTGAATCAATTCCGATAACTCCCCGCAGTGCGCGCTTTGCAGCGGCGACATAGATATTGCCAGGACCTGTAACGAGGTCACATTTGAGACAGAGATCTTTCATGCCATATCCAAAGAGTGCAATTGCTTGCGCTCCCCCAACTGCATAGACCTCCGTGACTCCGAGAAGTGCGCATGTTGCAAGAATTGTTGGGTGAGGTAATCCTCCGAAATCTCTCTGTGGCGGCGATGCAACTGCGATGCTCGCTACTTTTGCAATCTGCGCCGGGATAACGTTCATCATCACGCTGCTTGGATAAACGGCCCGACCGCCGGGCACATAGAGACCAACGCGGTCGACGGGTATCCACTTCTCTGTCACGGTTCCACCATCAACAACTGTTGTGCGAGTTTCGCCTCTGACTTGATCGCTATGGACTGTGCGAATTCGAGAAGCTGATTCTTCAAGTGCGGCGCGAATAGCTGGATCAAGTTGAGCAAGTGCACTATCTAGCGCACCCTGAGGAACTCGAATAGACGGTGGTGTTACTCCATCAAATTCTTCAGCGAGTGCGATGAGGTCGCTTTCACGTCCGTGCTGGACACGATGCAGGATTGGTTCAATCAGAACCATCGCTTGCGCAACGTCGAGTTTGGCACGAGGGAGTTGCCCTTGATAGCCAGCTTTATCAAGGTTCTTTCCACGGAGGTCAACGGTGCGAATCACAGCGCAATTCTACTTTGCGATTACGCAGCGATGAGCCGGATTAAATACGTACTAGGCAGTCAGGACCGAGGATTGCCTTCAGATCAGCGCTCAAACTTGGCGATGATGTGACCAGTGCATCAATCTTGAGAGTCGTTGATTTCTCTTGATCAATGACTTGCAGATGAACTTCGCGCTTTCCAGGATGCGATCTCAGAATTTCTTTCATGCGCTCAACAATCGGAGGTGTTACTTGCGCTGCAGGAAGTGAGATCAGGAGAGGTCCAGTGGGTGCTGCAGAGATATCTGGCATCTTCATTTCGAGTGCAGTAAAGCGAACTTGTTCATCTGTACGTGAGAAACGACCACGCACAACGACAACACGGTCTTCAGTTAATGAGAGCGCGTATTGGTTATAGGTATTTGAGAAGAAGAGAACTTCAATGGCGCCTTCGAGATCTTCAACGTTGACGACTGCCCATGATGCTCCCTGGCGCGAAACTTTTCTCTGAATCCCGGTAATAAGTCCGCCAATAGTGACCATCGCATCCTGCGGTCCATCATCAAGTAATTGGCTAATGCTCATATCTGTGTGTGAGCGAAGAACATGTTCAACGCCAAGGAGTGGGTGATCTGAGACGTAGAGACCTAACATCTCGCGTTCGAATGTAAGGAGAGTTGATTTATCCCATTCGGTTGCGGGGATCTCAATATCTAGGCCAGCTACTTGTGAAATGGAATCTCCTCCGAAGAGATCAAACTGACCAATTGCCTCTGCGCGCTTTGTCTCGATGACTGAATCAATCGCCTCAAGGTGAATCGCCATCAAGCCTTTTCGAGGATGGTTGAGCGAATCAAAAGCTCCAGCCTTAATGAGAGATTCGATGGTCTTCTTATTGCATACATTTGCATCGACTTTGGCCAGGAAATCACCGAATGATGAAAATGCGCCTTTGCTTGCGCGAGCAGATTTAACCGATGCGACAACGCCTTCTCCCACATTTCGGATAGCAGCAAGGCCAAAGCGAATATCTTTTCCACGCGGTGTGTATTCAGCATCTGATTCATTAACATCTGGTGGCAAAACTTTGATTCCCATACGACGGCACTCTGAGAGATAGAGTGCAGATTTATCTTTATCATCGCGAACGCTGGTAAGAAGGGCTGCCATATATTCCGTTGGATAGTTAGCTTTGAGATAGGCAGTCCAGAATGAGACCACTCCATATCCAGCGCTATGTGCTCGGTTAAATGCATAGTCAGAGAATGGAATCAAAACTTCCCATAGGCGTGAGATTGCACCGACTGAGAATCCATTCTCTTTCATGCCAGCTTCAAATGGGATGTACTCCTTATCAAGGATCTCTTTATTCTTCTTACCCATCGCTTTACGGAGTAAATCTGCGCGACCGAGGGTAAATCCTGCGACTTTCTGCGCGATTGCCATAACTTGTTCTTGATAGACAATCAGACCGTATGTGTCGCCAAGAATTTCTTGTAAAGGTTGAAAAAGCTCAGGGTGAATTGGTTCGACAGGTTTGCGACCATTCTTGCGATCGGCATAGTTATTGTGTGCGTTTTCGCCCATTGGACCAGGTCGATAGAGCGCAATAACCGCTGAAATATCTGCAAAGGAATCGGGGGCCATGCTGCGAAGCAATGCACGCATTGGCCCACCATCGAGTTGGAATACTCCGAGAGTGTCACCACGTGAAAGAAGCTCGAATGTCTTTTGATCACTGAGAGGTAGATCTTCAAGTACAACATCGATACCTTGATTCGCTTTAATATTTAAGAGTGCATCATCGAGCACTGAAAGATTTCGAAGTCCCAAGAAGTCCATCTTGAGTAGCCCCGTTGATTCGCAGGCACCCATATCGAATTGGGTGATGATTGCTCCATCTGCCTCGCGACGGTGAATCGGAATAACATCAAGAAGTGGTTCACGCGACAAGATAACGCCAGCGGCATGTACTCCCCATTGGCGCTTCAGTCCTTCAAGACCCTTTGCTAAATCAACAACGCGCTTTGAGTCAGGATCGGTCTCATAGAGTTGTCGAAATTCACCAGCTTCGCCATGGCGGGAATCTTTCGAGTCGAAAATTCCTGAAAGTGTGATGTCTTTACCCATTACTGATGGTGGAAGCGCCTTAGTAAGTTTCTCGCCAATGACGTATGGGTAACCAAGAACTCTCGTCGCATCTTTAATTGATTGCTTTGATTTGATTGTTCCGTAGGTAATGATCTGTGCAACACGGTCTTCACCGTATTTTTCGGTTGCATATCGAATCATTTCTGAACGTCGACGTTCGTCAAAGTCGAGATCGATATCGGGCATCGAGATACGCTCTGGATTGAGGAAGCGCTCAAACAAAAGTCCATGCTCGATGGGATCAAGGCCAGTAATACCCAGTGCATATGCAACAAGTGAACCTGCTGCAGATCCTCGACCAGGTCCTACGCGAATTCCAACTTTCTTTGCATGCCCCACAAGGTCAGCAACGACAAGGAAGTAACCCGGAAAACCCATCTTGACCATAACGTCGAGTTCATATTGCAATCGTGTGCGATAGATATCAGTTGCCTTATCCCCCATTTTTTCAAGGAGTCCTCTGACTGATTCCTTGCGAAGCCATGAATCTTCTGTTTCACCGTCTGGAACACCAAATGCGGGAAGCAGGTTTTCATTTTCGCGGAGCGTGACGTTGCATCGTTCTGCAATAAGTAAGGTGTTATCGCAGGATTCAGGAATCTCTTTAAAGAGCTCGCGCATCTGTGCTGGGGTTTTGAGGTAGAACTCATCGTTATCAAATTTAAAGCGTTTAGGGTCGGCAAGAGTTGAGCCGGATTGCACGCACAGTAGCGCTGCATGAGCGGCGGCATCTTCGTGAAATGTGTAGTGAAGATCATTGGTGGCTAACAGGGGAAGTTTGAGCTCTTTACCTAGTTTAAGGAGGTCTGCCTTCACGCGAGTTTCGATATCAATCTGATGATCCATGATTTCGAGGAAGAAGTTATTGGCGCCAAAGATATCTCGGTAGTCACTTGCTGCACGAAGGGCTTCCTTGTAATTGCCCATACGTAAGCGAGTTTGAATTTCCCCACCAGGACAACCTGTTGTGGCAATCAGACCGTCTGCATAGCGAGAGATGAGTTCGCGATCCATGCGAGGCTTGTAGTAATAGCCTTCAAGGGATGCAAGAGATGAGAGCTTGAATAGATTTGCGAGGCCTTGATTGTTCTCGGCCAGAATTGTCATGTGGGTATATGCGCCACCACCTGAAACATCATCCTCGCCACCATCGGCCCATTGCACACGCTTCTTATCAAATCGAGATTCAGGTGCAACATACGCTTCGATTCCGATAATCGGCTTAACGCCAGCTTTGGTTGCTTGTTTATAGAAATCAAATGCACCAAATACATTGCCGTGATCTGTCATCGCAATCGCCGGCATTTCTTGGCGAGCTACCTCATTAACAAGATCTCCGACGCGCGCGGCACCATCGAGCATCGAGTACTCGGTATGCACATGCAGATGTACAAACGAGTCTTGCGTCGATGCCCGTGAAGCTGAAAAATCTTCAGATGACATGGTGGCGCAACACTAGCGCCTAAGGCAGGACCGCTTCCGATAGCAACGCCAGAGAGTTTTGCAGGTCGAGTGGGTATGGCGCCCGCAAAACAAGCGGTGTTCCATCTGTTGGATGGTTGAAGCGAAGTTCTAAGGCATGAAGCCAAGGTCGAGACATCTTCATCTTCTTACCTAAGACGGGATCTGCGCCATATGTTGTATCGCCCACAAGTGGATGGCCAAGTGCGGAGAAGTGAACGCGAATTTGATGCGTGCGCCCTGTTTCGAGTTCAACCTTAACGAGTGAGACAGATCTGTAATACTCAATAACTTCATAATGCGTAATGCTCTCTTTGCCCGTTGCTACAACTGCAAAGCGGTGATCTTCTTTGGGATGGCGATCGATAGGTGCATCAATTGTTCCGGTTGATGGGTCCATATGTCCCTGCACAAGTGCGTGATAAGTCTTTTCAACATCGTGGTTTCGAAACATCTCTTTTAATTTGAGGTAAGCGCTCTCTGTTTTGGCAATGATCATCAGCCCTGATGTTCCAGCATCGAGGCGATGAACTACTCCTGCTCGTTCTGCAGGACCTGACGTAGAGATTGTGTAGCCAGCCGCCATCAAGGCGCCCACAACTGTGGGGCCCATCCATCCAGGACTTGGATGTGCAGCACAGCCAACAGGTTTATCAATCACAACAATGTCATCATCGTTATAGACAACTGTGAGACCAACGAGCGGTGTGAGAGGAATCGGATCTTGATTAAGGGGTGCTGGCATGAGAACTTCAATAACTTGGCCTGCAATCACACGCTCTGATTTAAGCATCGCTCTGTTATCGGTGGTGATATCGCCATCCTCGAGTAGCTTCACAATTGCAGTGCGAGAAAGACCGAGAACTCGAGTGAGCGCGCTATCGATACGTTCGCCGGCTACACCTTCGGGAACGCTGAGCTGCCTTAATTCGCGTGTCATATGTAGTTACCTTACCCGTGTAATGGGAGAGATATTTCGCAGCGAAAGAGTGAAGGCTATGAGGGCTGCCACGGTAATTGCTGAGTCTGCAAGGTTAAATACGGGCCAATGTGGAATTTGAATCCAATCAATCACATATCCATTGAGAAAACCTGGGTGGCGGAAGATTCGATCAGTCAGATTACCGAGAACTCCGCCCAAAAGAAGTCCAAGTGCAACAAGCCATCCTTGTGAAGTAATTCGCGGGGCGTAGTAGGTAATGACCACCACAACAGCAAGGGCAAGGAGTGAGAAGAAGAGAGTGAAGCCAGTTGCAAAACTAAATGCGGCTCCTGAATTCTTGACAAGAACGAATTGAAGATTGGATCCAAGAATGTGGCGAGGAGAAGAAGTCAGAGCTGATAGTGCCCAGATCTTGGTGAGAAAATCAAAGAGCCAGATAGTCCACGCTGTGGCGAACAATCGGCGCACTTTAGCGCCGCTCTTCCTTCTGCTTGCAGATCATGCACAAAGTTGCGCGAGGGAAAACTTGTAGGCGAGGCTTACCAATTGCAGCGCCACAGACTTCACAGAGGCCATACGTCTTTGCATCAATACGCTCGAGTGCGCGCTCGGTCTGCAGAACCATGTCACGAGCATTGATAACAAGTGACATTTCATGTTCGCGTTCGAATGTCTTAGTTCCTGAATCGGCCTGGTCATCTCCGGCGCCTTCGCCAGAATCTGCGATGAGGTTATCGAGTTCAACTTCAACGAGTGCGAGCTCATGGCGAAGTCGTTCGAGATCTTTTGCAATCTCTGTACGGACAGCCTTGAGCTCTGCTGGTGTCCATGGTGCTTCACCAGCTGCTGCAGTCACAGGAGTAGGAACAGCTTTGATTGGCTTAAGTGGTGCAACTTTCTTTCCACTCTTGATGGGACGTGGTGGAGGCGGCATTACCAATCGACGTTCTTCAACAACGGGTGCAGCTGTTGGGGCTACAACTGTTGCAACGGAAACTGTCTGGGATTTTTCATCTACGGTAAGCGTGGTCTTTCCAATCTTTGAAGGAAATGGACGGCCCGGCGCTACAACTTTCTTGGCTGCAACTTTCTTCGCTGGAGCTTTTTTAACAGGAGCCTTTTTAGCGACTTTCTTCGCTGGAGCTTTTTTAGCAATTTTTTTGGCAGGTGCTTTCTTCGCAGGCGCTTTCTTAGCAATTTTTTTGGCAGGAGACTTCTTCGCAGGGGCCTTTTTAGCCGCCTTCTTCGCTATCTTTTTTCCTGGCACGCCGCGCACCTTATGCGTTTTTGCCCGCGTAACCAACTTTGCCACGCATGGTTTAGACTTCATACGCACGACCTTGCAGGAAATATGCGTTGATGAGGCCATCACCTTCGGAGCATGCTGGAAGATTCGCCCTCTTGGGGCGGGGTAGAACCAGCCGATAGCAAGTAATAAAGAGGTATCTGCAACATACGTTTGCAGCTACAAGGTGGGTGGTACCGCGAAGTTCACACTTCGTCCCTCCAAGAGTGTTCTAACTTCTTGGAGGATTTTTTATGTCATCACCATTTCGCGCGATACCTGCGTCGATCGATCTTCCTGCAATGGAACACTCAATTCTCGCTTTTTGGCGCGATAACGAGATCTTCCATAAGAGCACAGAGTCACGCTCCGGTGGCACTCCTTGGACATTCTATGAAGGTCCTCCCACAGCAAATGGAATGCCCGGGACTCACCACATTGAAGCGCGTGTATTTAAAGATGTATTCCCTCGCTACCAAACGATGAAGGGAAAGTACGTCACTCGTAAAGCAGGATGGGATTGCCACGGATTACCAGTAGAAATTGCTGTCGAAAAGGAACTTGGATTTGCAGGTAAGGGCGACATTGAAAAATATGGCATCGCACCATTTAACGATAAGTGTCGCGAATCTGTAACCCGTCACGTTGATGCATTCACCACGATGACAGAACGTATGGGCTTCTGGGTTGATTTCGATCAGGCGTATTGGACGATGGCCCCTGAATATGTAGAAAGCGTCTGGTGGAGTCTTAAAGAGATTTGGAAGAAGGGTCTTCTTGTTCAAGATCACCGCGTTGCACCGTACTGTCCTCGCTGCGGAACAGGGCTTTCTGATCACGAACTTTCGCAAGGATATGAGACCGTCGTTGATCCATCAGTCTTTGTGCGCTTTCCAGCAACATCGGGCGAGCTCGCAGAACTAAAAGCATCATTCTTGGTCTGGACAACGACTCCGTGGACGCTCGTTTCAAATACAGCTATCGCTGTACACCCCGATGTTGATTATGTAGTAGTTAAAACAACCGTAGAGGATGTAAGTGAAGTTCTCGTTGTCGCTCAGCCACTGTTATCCAGGGTCGCCGGCGAGCACGAGATTATCAAGACAATCAAGGGTAAAGATCTTGAGCGAATCACCTACACGCGTCCATTTGACTACCTCGAAATTCCTGATTCACATTTCATTGTCTTAGCAACGTATGTCACTACAGAAGATGGAACTGGACTTGTTCACCAATCCCCTGCATTCGGAGCCGATGACTTACTTGTCTGCCGTTCCTACGGTCTTCCCGTTGTAAATCCCATCGCACCTGATGGAACATTCCTTCCTGACACTCCTGTTGTTGGCGGAATGTTCTTTAAAGAGGCGGATAAGCCACTTGTTAAAGAATTGAAAGCATCGGGTGCGCTCTACAAGCATCAACCATACGAACACGAATACCCACATTGCTGGCGTTGCCATACTGCGCTGATTTATTACGCACAACCTTCTTGGTATATCCGCACAACATCAATTAAGGACGAGTTAATCCGCGAAAATCAGAAGACTGATTGGCATCCTGAAACAATTAAGACAGGGCGTTATGGCGATTGGCTGAACAACAATATTGACTGGGCGCTCTCCCGTAATCGTTACTGGGGTACTCCTCTTCCCATCTGGCGCTGCGAGAACAAACATGAAGTCTGCGTTGATTCGCTCAAAGAGTTAGGGACCCTTGCTGGCCAAGAGCTGAGCAACCTAGATCCGCACCGCCCATTTGTCGATGACATCACCTTTGCATGTGCAGAGTGTTCTTCAACGATGACGCGTGTTCCTGAAGTTATTGATTGTTGGTATGACTCTGGCGCAATGCCATTTGCTCAATGGGGATACCCACATAAAGAAGGTTCAGTTGAAAAGTTTAAAGCTGCTTACCCTGCAGACTTTATCTGTGAAGCAATCGATCAAACCCGCGGTTGGTTCTACACGCTTATGACTATCGGAACTCTTGTCTTCGATGAAAGCTCCTACAAGAGCGTCCTGTGCCTCGGACATATTCTTGATAAAGATGGACGCAAGATGAGTAAGCACCTTGGCAATGTTCTAGAACCAATCTCGCTGATGGATCAACATGGCGCCGATGCTGTTCGCTGGTACATGCTCGCGGCTGGTTCTCCTTGGTCTGCTCGTCGCGTTGGCCACGATGCAATTTCAGATGTTGTACGTAAAACGCTCCTCACTTACTGGAACACCATCTCTTTCCATGCTCTCTATGCGCAAGCCTCTGACTTCGAACTTTCTCAGAGCCCAAAGCTTTCAGACCGTTCCATGATGGATCAATGGATTGTCAGTGAACTCAACACACTTATTGCTGAAGTTGATGCGGCATATAACGATTTCGATTCACAGACTGCTGGAAAGGTTCTGGCTCGTTTTATCGATGATCTCTCTAACTGGTATGTGCGCCGCTCGCGTCGACGCTTCTGGGATGGCGATCGAGCAGCACTTGCAACCCTTCATGAATGTCTTGTGACTCTTACTCAATTACTTGCGCCGATGGTTCCATTTATTGCAGAGCACACCTGGCAGGTACTGGTCCGTACTGCTGATTCACAGGTAGCAACGTCGGTTCACCTCACAGATTTTCCAATCTCAGATTCTTCTGTAATCAATCGCACCCTCAATGAACAGGTAGCGATGACTAGACGCGTAGTTGAACTTGGTAGAGCTGCCCGCGCCGAATCTGCCATCAAAATTCGCCAACCACTGCAACGTGCTCTGATTTCTGCCCAAGGATGGTCATCACTTCCTGCGGATATGAAGGAACAGATATCTGATGAACTCAATGTCCTCGATCTTGAAGATATTGCTCTTGCTGATGGAGATTTAGTTGATATCTCTGTGAAAGCTAACTTCAAATCTCTTGGTGCCAAGTACGGCAAGGCGGTGCAAGATGTCGCCAAGTTGATTAGCTCCGCAGACCCGACAGCCCTCGTGAAGGGGCTGCGAGCTTCTGGCACTGCAAAGGTCGGCACTTTTGATATCGAGCTCGACGATCTTGTCATTACCGAGGTTCCTAAGACTGGCTGGATGGTTGCAAGTCATGATGGCGAATCCGTAGCGCTTGATCTTGCCCTCAGCCCTGCACTTATTGCATCGGGCCATGTGCGTGAGGTGATTCGTTTAATTCAAGAGCGTCGCAAGAGCGATGGCTTTGATATCTCAGACAGAATTTCAGTTCGTTGGAACTCTCCCAAGGAGCTTGCGCAGACTATCTCTCAGAGTGCAGCTCACATCTCAGATGAAGTTCTGGCTACCAGCTTTGAATTTGATGCAACGGTTGCAATTGAAGAGAACGAACTCGGTGTAGGTGTCTTCTTAGCTAAGGCTTAAAGAAGAACGATTACTGCTCGTTGAGCTAAATTGATTGCAATAAGCAAGACAATGAAGGAGAGATCGAGCGCTACTCCACCGATGCGAAGGGGTGGAATAAAGCGCTGAACAAAACGCATCGGCTTATCGGTAATTGAATAGATAAATTCGAAGATTGCTAAAAGAATTGCATTGGGGCGCCAATTGCGTGCAAACATGCGAATGTAATCGATGATAATTCGTGCAAAGAGCGCTAATTTAAATAGCCCAAGAATTTGGAAAAGAATCGATGCAAGCATTATAAATTAATCAGCTCTGGTTGAAAAAAGTTGCCTGAGCAGCAGTCTTCTCTTCATTGCTCACATTGACATTTGCAGGTGAGAGCAAGAAAACTTTGAGGCTGATACGTTCGATGCGTCCGTTAAGTCCAAAGACAAGTCCGCTTGCAAAGTCAACGAGGCGTTTGCGTTCGCTTTCTTCCATATCATCAAGATTAATGATGACAGGATTGCCTTCACGGAAGTACTCGCCAACTTTGCGAGCTTCTGAGTAAGAACGTGGTTGTAAAGTCATGATGTTGTATGAAGATGCTACTTCTTCAATAAGAGCAGGTTGAGATGCTGCAGATTGATGTGATCCAAGAACTGTGACACCGGTGCGATCGCGCGCTGGTCGAGCAACTGCGGCACGAGCTGGAACTTCGGAAACTATGGTCTCTTCATCTGTATCGACGAGGCCAAGGAAGCCCATCATTTTATTGAGTGCTGACATACGACAAGATTACTCGTGAGGGGCACGGGAGCCGAGGATTGAGCTGCCAACGCGAATATGTGTCGCACCGCAATCCATTGCAATTTCAAAGTCACCAGACATGCCCGCCGAAAGTGATGTAGCCCCGGGATAGTGGCCGATAAATCTTCGATGGATTGTAGAGATTTCAGTGAATGCATTCTGCGGAAGTGCTGCCACAGGTGGGACGCACATCAGACCCAATAAATTCAGATTGGTTGTTGCCATTACCTGATCCGCAAGGGCTGGTAGATCTGATTCGATGGCTCCCCCGCGCGATGGATCGCCATCGAGTGAGAGCTGAAGAAATACATCGATGGGTTTCTCAGCAGCCGATGTGAGTTTTGAAATATGCCCTGCATTATCAAGTGAATGAATGACATCTGCCCAAGATGCGATATCTCGTAATTTGCGGCTCTGAATTCCACCTTGAAAGTGCCATGTTGCATCAACGAGCGCAGACTTTTCAGACCCTTCTTCACTGCGATTTTCACCAAAGTTGCGTATCCCTAGTTCGTGGAGAATCTCTACATCAGTAACTGGATATGTCTTTGTCACCACGATGAGAGTGACATCAGAGCGAGAGATTTTGCTCTGCACCTGGCCAAGTCGCTCTGCGAGTTCTTCACGGCGGCTCATAGAGAAATTATCCCTGCTTGTCGACCGGTCACGCCATCTCGACGATACGAGAATAAATCTGGATTCTCGACAGTGCAGGCAAACTCATCGGCAATTGCAACTCCTTGGCCACTCAGAACCGAACGAAGCGCAGCGGGAAGGTCGAGCGAGAAGGTGCCACGAGAAGTCTGGGACGCAGCTTCGGGGTGAAGAGACACAACTTCATTATAAATTTCTTCTGAAACTTCATAGCAAGGGCCACAGATTGATGGGCCAATAATTGCTTCAATATGGGTTGAACCCATCTCTCTCATGATTTCAAGGGCCTTCAGAGTTACTCCATTGATGAGACCTTTGCGCCCAACATGCACTGCCGCGACAGATTCGGCAGAATGCAGAAGTAAGGGAATGCAATCTGCAACTTGCACTGCTAAGGAAATACCAGGAATTCCAGTCACCATTGCATCGGCAGTGGGATCTTCATCTGTTACGGATTCAATCACGGCAACTCGATTGCCATGCACTTGATTCATATATTGGATTGGGCCAACGAGATCTGCAAGAAGAGCGCGATTGGCTAAGACATGTTCTAGGTCGTC